>JANRLE010000032.1:0-2046 GCA_033762895.1 Bryobacteraceae bacterium
AACCTCTTGCTCGGCCCCGGCACAAACGGCGGCCGCTGCACCATCCACACCGCCGCCAAATCGTTCTTCCGGTCCACCCAGAAGTACGTCCCCGCCGCGCCGCCCCACTCCCAATTCCCCTCGCTCTGCATCACCTGCGACCCCACCGGATTCACCAGCACCGCCCCGCCAATCCCAAACCCATGCCCGCCCCGCCCGTTCGGCCCACCCGGCGGGATCACCTCCAGCGGCACATGGTTGCGGAACATGAAGTCCACCGTCGACCGGCTCAACACCCGCTTCCCGTTCCCCACCCCGCCATTCACCAGCATCCCCAAAAACTTCATGTAATCCCCCGCCGTCGAATACAGCCCCGCCCCGCCCTGAAAATAGGTCGGCTCGCGCGACGGATCGCCGCCCCCCGGCCCCGCCTCCACCACGCCGTCCTTGTTCAACACATAGCTCTTCGATACCCGGTCCAGCTTCTCCTTCGGCACGAAGTACCCCGTGTCCGTCATGCCCAACGGCACAAAGATCCGCTCCTTCAGAAACTGGTCATACCGCTTGCCCGACCAGATCTCCACCAACCGCGCCACCAGATCCAGCCCCTGCCCGTACCGCCACGCCTCGCCCGGCTGATGCGACAGCGGCACCGTCGCCAGCCGCCGCGCCATCTCCTCCAGATTCGGCACGCCGCGGAACACCTGCTTCTCCGCATAGCCCCGTGAGTTCACCATCCCCGACGTATGCGTCAGCAAATGATGCACCGTCAGCGGTCTCTTCAACTCCGCCGTGTCCGACTGCGCGCCATCCTCGCGAAACAGCACCCGCACATTGGCGAACTCCGGAATGTACTTCGCCACCGGATCGTCCATCAGGAACTTGCCCTCTTCATAGAGGATCATCGCCGCCGTGCTTGTCACCGGCTTCGTCATCGAGAAGATGCGGAAGATCGTATCCGCCGTCATCGGCTTCTTCGCTTCCAAATCGCGATACCCCACCGCCGCCGATAGCACCGTCTGCCCCTTCCGCGACGCCATCACCGTGATCCCGGCAAACTCCTTCTTGTCCACCATCTCTTGCAAGCCGGCCTTCAACTTCTCCACCCGCGGCGGCATCAATCCCGCCGCAGGACGCGCCGCCACAGGCTTCGGTTGAGGTGGTTGAGCCAGCAGCGGCAGGGCAAGTAACGGAAGAACGAGCAAGCGAGTACGCATGGCCTGACAGAGTATCAAAAGCGAAAGGCCCCGGGCCGTAGCCAGGGGCCTTTCGGATCGGTGACGCTTCCTGAACCGGCTCAGAAGGCCAGGCGCAGCGCGAATTGCGTTTGGCGGGCCGGGGCGGTGGAGGAGATCGTGCCGAAGTTGTTCGCGCTCCGGTTGCCTTCCGGGTTATTGAAGTTGGTCCGGTTGGTCAGGTTGAAAAACTCCGCGCGAAACTCAAGGTTCCAGCCTTCCTTGGGAAGAGGGAACGACTTGTGCAATCCCAGGTCGGTCTGATACAGGCTCGGCCCCACCACAGTGTTGCGGCCCACGTTGCCAAACGGATTGCTCTCCGTTGAGGGAATGATCTGGACGTTGGCCGGGTTCAGGTAGTTGAACCACTCGCCATCGGGCCGCTTGGGGTCACCCACCACATTCGGCCGGTATGTGCCCGCGCTGGCCACCTGCTGGCGCGCCACCGGCGAATAGCGCAGATTCACGGGAGCGCCCGAGGTGATCGTGGTGATCTGCGTCAGGCGCCAACCGCCCAGCACGGCCTGCGCCGCGCCATTCCAGCCGCCGCCGAACATTTGGCCCTTGCCGAAAGGCAGATCCCACACCAGCGTCAACGTGTTGTTCAGTTTCTGGTTGTATCCGCTCACCGCCTTGTTCTGCTGCAGCCGTGTGAAGTGGACACGCGAATCGTCGCCGTTCTGCGTCTCCAAGTGGCCGCTGGCGTTGTCCAACGCCTTGGCGTATGTGAACGAGTTCAACAGGTAGAAGCCGCTCGCGAACCGCCGCTCCAGCTTGGCCTGCAGGGCGTTGTAGTTGGCCCAGCCGCCCGAGAACGAGCCCTGGATGTAGT
>JANRLE010000033.1:0-80544 GCA_033762895.1 Bryobacteraceae bacterium
TCCCACGGCCAGCCTGGTCACCTGGCGCGCCACCGAAAGATATCGTTCCAGGTGCGCCGTGGAGATGGTAAGCGAATCGGCGAAATTGTCGAAACTGCCGTCGGCCGTTTCATCGCCCGGCAGTTGCTGCGTAGCATCGAAGTCAAGCGCGAGCAGATCGCGGATGGCGTTGTTGTATTCGGCGCGGTTGAGCCGGTGCACGGCGGCGACCCTGCCGCGATTCGGCTTTTCCGCCCAGGCGCGATCGATCTCCGCTTCAAGCGCGGCCGATACCGCCCGGTACACAGCCGGATCGGGACGCGGGCTCCCCGGCGGCGGCATCGAGCCCGCGCGAAGCTTCGACACCACACCCTCCCATACTTCCGCATTCGCACCCGGCCGGGAAGGATCGTACAGGTCCAACGCCAGACCGGCCGTCTTTGAGCGCTGGTTGTGGCATGTCAGGCAGTACCTGTCCAGAAACACCCGCGCACCGGGCGGCTGGGCGACACCAACGGCGGCAAGAATGAAGAGCGCGGCCGGCACTTTCACTATGAGTGAAGTATACACAAGGCTTCGGCAAACGTTCGGGACTCAACCACAAGCCCGAATCCTCACAACGGCGGATCTGGATGCGATAGGATGCATCCGTAGTCTCTCTGGAAGCCACCCATGCTCAGCCGCCGCCATGTTCTCGCAACGCTCGCCCTGGCTTCGCAGGGCCAATCCCGCGCGCCGGTGGTGAACGCCGCTGAGCACGCATGGGTTCTGCACAACGCCCGCTACCCGGTGCGGAAAGAACTCTCCGTTTGCCCGGCAAGTGCCCCCAAGCACGACTATTCGGCCGAGTTTCTGCTTTCGGAAATGCGAACCTACGCCGTCGATCACGTCGTGATCTCGCACGTCTGCCACTACGGGCGCGACAACTCCTACGCCTCCTACTGCGTGAGGACCTATCCGGGCAAGTTCGCCGCCATCGGCCTGTTGGTGGGCCATCGTCTCTATGCGCCATCCGACAAGGAAAATCCGTCAAGACTCGAACGGCTTATCAAGGATGACGGGCTCACCGGTTTGCGGCTCAGCCCCATCTACAACAAGGAAGTGGTGTGGCTGAATGACCCGGTCTGCTACCCGCTGTGGAAAAAGGCCGAAACGCTCGGCGCCACTTTCAACATCTTCCTGGCGCCGCACCAGGTACGGCAGGTAGGCGACATGGCGGCCCGCTTCCCGGGCGTCAACATCGTGATCGACCACATTGCGATGATCGACATCGCCGCGCCCGATGCCGATGGGTTCGGTCCTCTGCTTGAGCTGTCGCGCTATCCCAACGTCTACATCCGTACCTCGCTGCACAATCCGTCCAAGAGCAAACAGATGCCCTATCGCGATGTCTGGCCCTTTCTTCGCCGTCTGTATGACCGCTATGGAGCGCGGCGCATGCTGTGGGCAAACTTCTTTGAGTACACCATCATGAAGGACGTGATTCCGTTTTTCACCGCCGAGGACAAAGAGTGGATTCTGGGCCGCACCGCCCACCGGCTGTACGGTTTCGTCCGCTGAGAAATCCGCATCGCGCGGCTCACCCAAAAGCGCAGCCATGTAAGCCCATAAACAAAATCTATCGGTTAAACCATTGCCAGAAGTGCCGTCTTGCCCCGACAATGGAGGGGGTTGAGCGTGAGCCGTTTCCCAAGCAAAGGACATGAATGAGTAACGAACTTCAAGATTTTCTGCGGCCGTCTTATGCCGAATTGGAAGAGTTGAACCTGCACGTCAAGCAACAGCGCATGAACCGCGTTCCGGCGCACCAGATGCAGGAGGAGCGCCTCAAGTACCTGACAGACGAGAAGCGGATTAAGGCCGTCACCCTGCTGTTCAGCGACCTGGAAGGCCGGCTGCACATGCTGGACTACGACAAGAAGTTTCTTGTCAAGAGCTGGGACAACCTGACCTTCGACGGCTCTTCCATTCGAGGCTTCACCGCCCAGAAGGAGAGCGATTTGCGGCTGGGCATCGACTGGTCCGCCTTTTACTGGGGTCCGGCCGACATTTTCGGCCCGGGAAAAGTGATGGTATTCGGCGAGGTGATTGACAAGGATGGCGGACCCTACGGGGCCGACCTTCGCGCCGTACTGAAGGCCTACGCCGATTCGGTGTACAAGAAGGACGGCTATACCCTGAACGCGGCCAACGAGATTGAAGGCTTCCTTTTCAAGGGCGTCGATGCTGAGCGGCATTATCACGAAACAGGCAAGTTCGAATACGTGAGTTCCGGCGGCTACTACCACTCCCTGCCCGGTGATACCCTGCGCCAGTTCATCGACTCTTCGTCGGAAGTGCAGCGCGCCATGGGTTTCCAGAATGAGAAGGATCACCCCGAAGTGGCGCCCTCGCAGTTTGAGATCAACTACAGCTACGCAGAGGTGGTGGCCGCCGCCGATCAGATCCAGATCTACAAGCTGATCTGCCGCCAGATCGCGACGAGAATGGGCCTCACCGCGTCCTTCCTGCCCAAACCGATTGTAGGGGTGAACGGCAGCGGCATGCACACCAACGTGTCGATCACCAAGGACGGCAAGAATCTGTTCTGGGATCCGCAGGGCCTCGAAAAGATGAGCGCCTTCTCCTGGGAGTTCGTGGATCGCATTCTCACTCACGGCAACGATCTTTGCCTGCTGATGAATGCCAGCGTCAACTCCTACCGCCGCCTGGATCCTCACTTTGAGGCGCCCAATCAGATCAAGGCTTCGGCAACCGACCGCGGCTCAATGGTGCGCATTCCGATCGGCAATTCCCGCAGCGCGCGCGTGGAAGTACGATCGGTGGGACCGGACGCCAATCCGTATATGGTGCTTTACGGCGTCTTCAAGACCGGGCTTGACGGTGACATCGCCGATATCGAAAACCTGCGCAGCGCACCCCGCTTCCTGCCCGACAACATCTACGACGCCATCGAGAACTTCAACAAGGCGGAGTGGACCACCAAGCTTCTGGGCGAGGACGTGAAGGGGCGCTACGCCGATCTGAAACGGGCCGCTGCCGACCGCTGCCCACGGGCGCTCGGAACCGTGGTGAAGCCGCCGGAAGTGCAATACCACCACGAGGTCTACACGCAGTACCTCTGGAATATCTTCTAGTCGAGCGGATAAGATAGTGGGTCCATGGGCGAAACCCAGATCCACACCAATATTCAATACGACTTGCGCGAGGGCGTGCAACGAGGCCACCTCGCCATTCCCTACTCGCACAACCTGGGGGGCTGGGCGAACCTGCTGATTCCCATCTCGGTCATCAGCAACGGGCCCGGCCCCACTGTTTTGCTGATGGCCGGCAATCACGGCGACGAGTATCCCGGCCAGGTGGCGATCCTCAAACTCTGGCGCGAAATCGAAGCCTCCGCCCTCACCGGGCGTCTGATCCTCATCCCCACACTCAGCCAACCCGCGGCGAAGGCGGGCACTCGTCTGTCTCCGCTGGACGGCCGCAACTTCAACCGCTGTTTCCCCGGCGACCCCTTCGGCACACCCAGTGAGATGCTCGCTCACTACCTTTCCACCGTCCTGTTCCCGATGGCCGATATCGTCATCGACCTGCACACCGGCGGCCGCAGTATGAATTTCGTCCCTTGCGCGCACATGCACCTGGTGCCCGAGCCGAAACAGCGCGCGGCCATGATCGCAGCCGCCGAGTCTTTTCTCACCGATATTACGTTTCTCTACACCGACGTGGCGGGCCGCGGCCTGCTTCCAGCCGAAGCCGAGCGGCAGGGCAAGATCGTGATCACGACGGAACTGGGCGGAGGTGAACCGGTGCTTGCCAGCATCCACCGCCTGTGCCAATCCGGACTTCGCAACGTGCTGCGGCACTGCGGCGTGCTGCGCGGCGAGGTGGAAGCGCGCAAGCGGCCGGCCCGCTGGGTGCAGGCGCTGCACCGCGACGACTATCGCTTCGCCCCGGAATCCGGACTTTACGAAAACTGCGTCGAACTCGGTGAGGACGTGCGCAAAGGCGATCTGCTGGGCCAGGTGCATTTCCTGGAGCAGCCGAATCGCGATCCGATCCCCGTTCTGGCGCATTCCGACGGCGTGCTTGTCGCCAACCGCGCGCCTTCCCTGGTGGGCCAGGGAGATTGCGTCGCCTGCCTCGCCCACGATACCGACCCTCGAAAGCTACCCTAAACCTGCCATGCCTCGAATTCTTATCAACGAATGCAAACAGGAAATATCGTCCTTCAATCCGGTGCTGGGCCGCTATGACGATTTCGCCATCTCGGTGGGCGAGGAATTGCTTGCCAGCCACCGCGGCGTTCGATCGGAAACCGGAGGTGCGCTCAGCGTCTTCGCCCAACACCCTGAGGTTGAAGTCGTGCCGGGTTTCAGCGCGCGCGCGATCACCTCTGGCGGTACGGTAGCCGATCCGGACTTCCACCGCATTGCCGAAGGTTTCCTTTACGCCGTGCGCGCGGCGCGCGACATTGACGCCATCTACTTCTCGCTCCATGGCGCAATGGCCGCCCAGACCGAGCATGACGTGGAAGGCTATCTGCTGCAGGAAACGCGCAGGATCGTGGGCGAGCGTATGCCCATTGTCACTTCGCTTGATCTGCACGGCATTCTGACGGACCGCATCATTGCGCACTCCAATGCCGTGGTGCTTTACCACACCTATCCGCACATCGATTTTTTTGAAACGGGAGAGCGCTCAGCGCGGCTGCTGCTGCGCATCCTGCGCGGCGAGGTGCGGCCTGTCACTGCGCGCGTGGAGATTCCCGCGCTGGTACGCGGGCCCGAACTTCGCACCGCCACCGGCATGTGGGGCCGCTGCGTGCGCCGCGCCATCGGCGTGGAGAGCGGCCCGGGCGGGCTTTCAGGCGGCATGTTTATCGGCAATCCCTTCACCGATGTGCCGGACCTTCTCTCCAACACCCTCATCGTGACCGACGATGACGAAGCGCTGGCCACCCGTGAGGCCATTGCCATCTCAAACGAATTCTGGGAAATGCGCCACCATCTTCATCAACCGCTCACCGGGCTGGCCGAAAGCATCCGGCTGGCGGCGGAGGCAAGCGGTCATACCGTGCTGGTAGACGCGGCCGACGCCACGAGTTCCGGCGCCTCTGGCGATAGCAGCGCCATTCTCGAAGCCATGCTCGGGGCCGGTTACAAGCGCACCGTGCTGATGCCCTTCGTCGACCCGCCGGCCGTGGCCGCGGCCTTCGCCGCCGGAGTGGGCGCGACCATCCAAGTGACGCTGGGCGGCGCCATGGATCCCCGTTTCACCCGTGTGCCCATGCGTTGCGCGGTAAGAATGCTCTCCGACGGCCGGTTCCGCAACGAATCGCACGGCAGCATCTGGGACGGCGGCCCTACGGCGCTGCTGGAAAGCGGCAACTATACGTTCGCCGTCACCAGCAAGGCGGTGAGCCTTTATGACCGGTCCCCGTTCTATTCGCTGGGCCAGGATCCCATGTGGTTTGACACCGTGATCGTGAAGTCGCCGCACTGCCAGTACCATATGTTCGAACAGGACGCGGCCTGCTACCTGAACGTGGACGCCCCGGGCTCCACCAGCGCCAATCTTGCAAGCCTGGGCCATACGCGCTGCCGCCGGCCCATCTTCCCCCTGGACGCGAACGTCACGTTCACGCCGCAAGCCAAGATTTTCCGCCGTGGGTAATCGCGCCGGATTCCTGCTTGTCGCTTTCCTCTGGGTCGCGCTGGGGATCAACTACGTAGACCGCCAGATGGTCTACTCCATCTTCCCCGCCCTGAAGGCCGATCTCAATTTCAGCGACGCGCAACTTGGTCTGGTCGGCGGCGTCTTCAGTTGGATCTACTCCATCTGCATGCCGATTGCGGGGCGCCTGGCGGATCGCTTCCGGCGCGACCGTATGATCGTGCTCAGCATGGGTTTGTGGAGTCTGGCCACGCTCGGATGCGGCTTCAGCGGATCGGTGGCGATGTTTCTCTTCTGGCGGGCGGTGGTGGCGCTGACTGAGGCGTTATACTACCCGGCGGCGGTGGGCATGCTGGCGGCGGCGCATGGAGAAACCACCCGGTCTCGCGCGCTGGGAATCCACCAGTCGGCGCAACTGGCAGGGATCGTGGCAGGCGGTTGGTATGGCGGGTGGATGGCCGACAACGTGAGCTGGCGGGCGGGATTCGCCTTCGCTGCCGCGGCCGGAATCATTTACTCCATTGTGCTGCTGCGCGCGCTTCCCAAGGCGCCGCCCCTTGCTGCCCCAGCGCCACTTTCGTGGAAAGACTTAAAGGGGCTCGCCTCCTCCCGCTGCTATGTGATGCTGTGCGCCGCCTTCTTCGCCTTCTGCGCCATGCTGTGGACGTTCTATGCCTGGTTTCCGTCCTTCCTCTATGAGCGGTATCAGCTTTCAATGACCGACAGTGGATTCAATGCCACTGTTTACGTGCAGGTAAGTTGCGGCGTGGGCGTGCTGATCGGCGGCACACTGGCTGACCGGCTGGCGAAATTCACGCCAGCCGCGCGGTTTTACGTGGCCGCGGCCGGCGTTCTGCTCAGCGCGCCCTTCGGCTACCTCACCTTCGCCGCCACTTCGCTGGATCTGGCGCGATGGTTTTCGGCGGGCTATGGCGTGTTCTCCGGCTTCATGGTGGCCAATGTCTTTGCCGCCTCCTACGACGTGATTGAGCGCCGCAACTTCGGATTGGGCGCCGGTGTGCTCAACATGGTGGGCGGCATATCGGCGGCGATCATGATCTATACAGCGGGCGCGCTGAAGGCCACCGTCGGCTTCGCCGGACTGCTTCAATGGGTGGCGGCGCTTTGCGTGGCAAGCGCCATCGCATTGGTGCTGACGGCGCGCAACAGGCTGCCGGTTGAGAAACAGTAGGTCCGCGCCTGTACACTGGAAACAGTGAAACCCACCAGTTACTCCCCACAACAGGAACAAGCCGCCCGGCACATGCGGGCCCTTGTGGAGGATGTCACTTCCCTCGAAGACAAACTGAAGCAGGGCGGCGGCCAGGCCAAGATCGACAAGCAGCATCGCGACGGCAAACTCACCGCCCGTGAGCGCATCGCCAGGCTGATCGACCCGGGAACCATGTTCGTGGAAATCGGCCTGCTCGCGGCATTCGACAAGTACGACGGGCAGGCCCCGGCGGCGGGTGTGGTCACCGGCCTGGCACGCATCGAAGGGCGCCCCGCCGTCATCGTAGCTAATGACGCCACGGTGAAAGCCGGCGCGTGGTGGCCCGAAACGATCGCCAAGATTCTGCGCGCGCAGGAAATCGCCATGCGCAACCGCGCGCCCATCGTCTATCTGGTGGATTCAGCCGGCGTCAACCTCCCCTACCAGGACGGCATCTTTCCCGGCCAGCACGGCGCGGCGCGGATCTTCTACTACAACTCACTCATGCGAAGGCGGCTGAAGATCCCGCAAATCTCCGCCGTGATGGGTCCCTGCATCGCCGGTGGGGCTTATCTGCCCGCGCTCAGCGACGTCATCATCATGGTGGACAAAACCAGTTTCATGGGACTGGGTGGTCCGAATCTGGTGAAGGGCGCTACCGGCCACACCGTGGACGCCGAAAGCCTGGGCGGCGCGGCGATGCACACCACCACCAGCGGAGTGGCCCATCACCTGGCCGCCAATGACAACGAATGCCTGGCCATGATCCGCCAGAAGTTCCGGGAACTGCGGCCGGCCCCAACGCCGCCCAAAGCCACCCGCGCCAGGAGTGCGGCCGACGGGCTCTACAGCGTGCTCCCACCCGACCACCGCCTGCCCTATCCCATCGAAGAGGTTCTCGAGCGGCTGCTTGACGGCGATGATTTCCTCGAGTTTCAGCCGCAGCACGCGCCCGAACTGCTGTGCGCCACCGCCCGGCTGGATGGCTATCCCATCGCCGTCATCGCCAATCGGCGCGGCTTCCTGAAGGCCGACGGACGGCCGCGCATCGGCGGCATCGTCTACACCGAATCGGCCCGCAAAGTGGCCTACTTCGTCGACAACGCCGAACGCAACGGCCTGCCGATTCTTTACCTGCAGGACGTTTCGGGATTTATGGTGGGCCCGGAAGCGGAAACCTCCGGCATCATCCGCGCCGGCGCTGACATGGTGGAATCGATGGCCTGCGCCACGGTGCCCAAAATTCTGTTGGTGCTCAATCATGCCTCGGGCGCCGGCTACTACGCCATGGCCGGCCAGGGCTTCGACCCGCACTTTACCTTCAGTTGGCCCACCGCGCGCATCGGCGTGATGGAAGGCGATTCGGCGATTCAGGCCGTTTTCGGTCCCGAACTGGACAAACTCAAGGCCGCCGGCCAGCCCGTCCCTGCCGACCTGCAGGCCCGCATCGACCGCACTCGCGCCGACTACGAACGCTGGCTCGACGCCAGGTTCGCCGCCTCCCATCTTCACACCGATGCCATCCTCGACCCCCTCCAGACGAGGCGCGTGCTGGCCTTTGTCCTCGATTTCATCGCATACTCGTTTCATCGGGAACATCTGGCGCTGGAGACTCTCTAAATGATACGCATCGCCAACGGCCAAGGCTTCTGGGGCGACTGGCTCGAAGCACCGGTCCGCCTCGTCGAACAAGGCCCCATCGACTACCTCGCGCTTGACTATCTGGCCGAGGTCACCATGTCGATCGTCCAGAAGCAGAAGCAGGCCGATCCGAACCTCGGCTACGCCCGCGATTTCCCTCCCCTGATCGCGCGCATCGCCAAACAGATCCGCGAGCGTGGCGTGAAGGTCGTCGCCAACGCCGGAGGTGTGAATCCGGTGGCCTGCGCGCGCGAAGTACGCCGGCTGGCGCCGCAATTGAAGGTGGCCGTGGTGCTGGGTGACGATATTTATGACCGCGTTGTGGAACTGCTGGCCCACGGCCACGCCCTGGCCAACATGGAAACCGGTGAGCCGCTCAGCGCCATCCGGGACAGGATCCTCAGCGCCAACGCCTACATCGGCGCCTTCCCCGTCGCCGAGGCGCTTTCCACCGGCGCCGACGTCGTCATTGCCGGCCGCTGTACCGATACCGCCCTTACCCTGGCCCCGATGATCCACCGCTACGGGTGGAAGCAGGACGATTGGGATCTGCTCGCCGCCGGCACCATCGCCGGCCACATCGTGGAATGCGGCGCGCAATGCACGGGCGGCAATTGCCAGGTGAACTGGCGCGACATTCCCGACATGGCCAACATCGGCTACCCCATCGTCGAGGCCGAACCCGACGGCGTCTTCACCATCACCAAACATCCCGGCACCGGCGGCCGCGTCACCAGTGACGTGATCAAAGAGCAGTTACTCTATGAACTCGGCGATCCGGAAAACTACATCACGCCCGATTGCGTGGCCGACTTCACCACCATTCACCTTGACGACTGCAGTCCGGACCGCGTGCGGGTATCGAAAATTCGCGGCGGCCCGCGCCCGCCCATGCTGAAGATTTCCATCAGCTATGCCTGGGGTTACAAGGCGATCGGAACGCTGGTGTATAGCTGGCCTGAAGCGCTTGAAAAGGCCCGCGCCGCCGATCAAATCGTGCGCCAGAGGCTGACTCAGCTCGGGCTCACCTTTGACGAAATCTATACCGAGTATCTGGGCGTGAACGCCTGCCACGGCCGCGCCGCCGCGCCGGTCACCGATCCGCCCGAGGTCCAACTGCGCATCGGCGTGCGCGGCGAGGATCGCAAAGCGGTGGACCGTTTCACCCGTGAGTTGATCCCGTTGGTGCTGAACGGCCCGCCCACGGCCACCGGATTCGGCGACGGGCGCCCGCCGGTGCGGGAAGTGGTGGCCTATTGGCCGGCGCTGCTGGCGCGGCAGGAAATCGTCACGCGCGTGGAGGTGGTGGAATGAAGATCGCACTGTCGGAAATCGCGCACACCCGCTCGGGAGACAAGGGCGACACCGTCAACATCGGCGTCATCGCCTACCGGCCGGAACACTTCCCCGTGCTGCTGCGCGAGGTGACGCCCGAACGCGTGAAGGCGCACTTTGCCGATCTGGTGAAAGGCAACGTGGTCCGCTATGAACTCCCCAATCTGGGCGCTCTCAACTTCCTTCTGTATGAAGCCTTGAACGGCGGCGGCACACTTTCTTTGCGCGCCGACGCGCAAGGAAAAACGTTTGGCGCCGCTTTGCTGGGAATGCAGATCGAAGTCAGCCCCGGAGAGATTTCCCGATAGCCGCACCGGCGAACAACTCCGCCACCGGAAGCGCGAACTTCGGCAGCAGCCTTGACTTGGCGACGTCAGCGGCGCCCCACACCCTGCGCCTCCGCATCGGCTGCCCCTTGCGTCCGCCAAACACCTCAATCGCATGATTCTCCGGGTCTACCAGCCAATACTCCGCCGCGCCCTGCTTGCCGTAAATGCGCGGCTTCACTTCCCGGTCCACCCAATCCGTGATCTTGCCCGGATCCAATACCTCAATCACCAGATCCGGCACGCCGCGCAGCCAATCGGCCTGCACAATCGATGCCTGCCGCGCGCGGGAGACATACGCCACGTCCGGCACCAGCCAGTGGAACGGGTCCAGCATGATGCCCGCGGCGGGCAACACCTGCCCGATCGGATTCTCCTTCAGGTAGCGGTTCAGCCGGCATGTCACTTCCCGCACCACCGCCTGATGCCTCACCGCTGCCGCGAAGTGGACGAACATCTCGCCGTCCAGCAATTCATAGCGGCTTGGATCATAGATCCCCGGCCGCGGCGTTCGCTTCTTTGCCATCCCCGCCCTCCCCCTGTCATATCGGTAAGTACAATGGGACTTGAGGGAGAACGAGTGTCGACAAGAATTGTGAAAAGCGTTTGGGCGGCGGTGAAGAATCTGGACCCCGATTCCGTCCAGCGGGAATCGGAGCAGGATGTCCTGATCGGCCTCCGCACCACCTCGGCCGACGCGGCGGCCGAGATCGAACATTTCTTATGCCCGGCTTCGCTTTCGCCCGATCGCCGGATGGAATCGCTGCAACGTGTCTACCGCCCCGGCGAGCCCGGCTCCCCGGCCACCTTCGATATCGAGATTTACGAAGCAGGCATGCGCAGGCCCAACGGCGCATTCGGCTTCCAGCCCGGCCACGAGGACCGCACCGTGCGCGCCATTCTCGCCGCCCGCGAGGATCTGCACCTGCCGCTGGCCCGCCACTTCCCGCCCTTCCGCAAACCCGTGGTGGACGCCATCATTCACAAGGTGGCCCGTGAGAACGCGCTCTTCTCGCTTGCCACCGCCCTGCCCGACATCATTCCCAGCGTCATGATGCTGCCCTGGGCCGTTGGCCAGTTTGCGTCCGACACCGCCGTGTTGACCGCCAATCAGGTGCGCATGGCGTTCCTCATTGCCGCCGCCAGCGACCACGAAGTGGGCTACTCCCATCAGAAGGGCGAAATCGGCTCCATCATGGCCGGCGCCTTCGGATGGCGCGCCATTGCCCGGCAGTTGATCGGCAAGATCCCGATGGGCGGCGGCCTGATCCCCAAGGCGGCCATCGCCTATGCCGGCACGCTGGTGGCGGGCCGCGTGATGGAGAAACTTTATCGCGACGGCTATACCTATACAAAAGAAGAGCGGCAAGACGCTTACGAGTCGGCCTATGAAGCCGGTAAGCGTGTTGCCGCTGAATTAGTGGAAGGGTTCCGGTCGAAGACGACCTGATTACTAGCTGGGAAGCTCCGGAATTACCAGCTCATCACCGGGATGAATCACGGATTTCTCATCCTTCAGCCGGTCCGGATTGGCCGCAATGATCTTCGGATAGAGCGCACCGTTGCCGTAAAACTCCTGCGCGATCTTCCACAGCGAGTCGCCTTTCACCACTGTGTAGACGCGCTCGGGCGCCGGCGGCGGCGCCAGGCTTTCATCCACCGCGAGGTCGCAGGTGATGTCCGGGTAATTGGGATCCACCAGTTTGATCTGGTTCCACACGTTGTTCTTCACATCCTGTGATGGGGCGCGGCCCTGCACGAAGAGCTTGCCATCCTGTAGATGGACGTGCGAGAGAACCACGCCTTGCTGCTTAACAAAGTTCAACACACCCTGGTATTTCAGTTTTAGTTGTTCCAACTGGTCCATTCATGCCTCCATAAGCGGATGCCGTCCCCTTTCGGGGGTATCCTCGATCAGTCCATACTGGGCTTTGGCCCTTGCGCCGAAACCCGCAATCGTAAAACGCTAGGACAGTTTGACACGAACACTCTTTTTAAGGCAACCTCTTTGAGGTTGAGGATTCACGGCATTCACGGAAAGGAAACAATATGGACATCATGCAGGCGATTCTCGGAGCGGCCGACGGCGGCGCGGTCAAACAGGTGGCCAATCAGTTCGGGCTCGACGAAAGCCAGGCCAGTTCCGCCATCGGCAGCCTTCTTCCGGCTCTGATGGGCGGCATTCAAAACAACGTCTCCCAGGAAGGCGGCATGGAAGCTCTGCTTGGCGCGCTCTCCAGCGGCAATCATTCCCGCTTCCTCGAAGATCCTTCGGCGCTCACCTCGGCCGACACGGTTCAGGAAGGCAACGGCATTTTAGGCCATATCCTCGGCAGCAAAGACGTGAGCCGTCAGGTGGCCTCGCACGCCGCCGCGCAAACCGGCATCGGCGCCGACATCATGAAGCAGCTTCTGCCGGTGGTGGCCACCATGGCCATGGGCGCCCTGGCCAAGGGGGGCGCGCAGCAGGGTTTCCTGGGCCAGTCAGCAGCAGCCGCCGCCCCGCAGGCCAGCAGCGGCATCATGGGTATGCTCACGCCGTTTCTCGACAGCAACCGCGACGGATCCATCGCCGACGACGTGCTGGGCATGGTCGGCAAGATGCTGCGCCGCTAGTTTTTCATTGAGCGCCCGCGGATGGTTCTTTCGCGGGCGCGCATTTCCCGGGCTGGAGGAATAAGATCATGTATGGACAAGGCGGCCGGCGCGGCCGGGTGATGTGGCTGCCGCTGCTACTCTTCGGACTCTACGCGGCGTATTATTACTTCAGCAACCGCCAGAAGGTGCCCCTCACCGGGCGTACCCAACTGGTGGACATGTCCCGCGAACAGGAAGCCGCCCTCGGCTTTCAGTCCTACCGTCAGATCCTGGCCAGCGAGCGCATTGTCCGCTCCGGCCAGGCCGCCGACCTGGTGAAAAGCATCGGCGCGCGCATCTCCAAAGTCTCTGAGGATCCGGGTTTCGAATGGGAGTACAACCTCATCGAATCCGACCAGGCCAACGCCTTCTGCCTGCCCGGCGGCAAGGTGGCCGTCTATACCGGCATCCTGCCCATCACCAAAAACGTGGACGGGCTGGCCGTGGTGATGGGACACGAAATCGCCCACGCCATCGCCCGCCACGGCGCCGAACGGATGGCGCAGGAGAAGCTGGTGCGCATCGGCCAAATGGCCACCGGCGTCGCCGTGGGCGACATGGATCCGCAGACGCAGCACATGATCATGGGCGCCTTCGGACTGGGCGCAAAGTTCGGAATGTTGCTTCCCTTCTCCCGCGAACACGAATCGGAAGCCGACTACATGGGCCTGATCTACGTGGCCAAGACCTGTTTTGATCCCAGGGAAGCTCCGAAGTTGTGGGAGCGCATGGGCAGGCCTCGGGCGGCGCGCCGTCCGAGTTCACCTCCACCCACCCCAGCCATTCCACGCGCATCCGCCAGTTCGAACAATGGATGCCGGAGGCGCTGAAAATCCGCCAGGAAAGCTGTCCGGGCCAGTAGCGGCGGCTATTGCGGCCAGGGAAGCCCCTGGATGACGCGCAGCGTATCACGCGCAATCAGCAGTTCCTCGTTGGTGGGAATCGCCCATACCGGCAGCTTTGCCGTGTCCGCCGTGATGCGTCCCTCCGTGCCGACGGCCGCCCCATTGGCGGCGTCATCCATTTCCACTCCCATCGCCGTCAGCGACGAGCAGATCTGCGCGCGGATGGCCGGCGAATTTTCGCCGATTCCCCCGCTGAACACGATGGCGTCGCAGCCGTTCAGAACGGCATAGTAGGCGCCGATCGCCTTCACCACACGATGGCAGAACATGTCCACGGCCAGCTTCGCCCGTTCATTGCCTTTCCCGGCTTCCTCCAGCAGCACCTGCATGTCACTGGAGACCCCCGATACGCCATAGAGACCCGAATGCCGGTTCAGCATCGACTCAATCTCCTGGATGTTCATCTCCTCATGCGCGATTACGTGCAGCACCGCCACCGGATCCACATCGCCGCAGCGGGTGCCCATCAGCAGCCCTTCCACTGGAGTGAATCCCATCGTGGTCTCCACTGAGCGGCCATAGTCCACCGCGCACAACGAACAGCCGTTGCCGAGATGGCAGGTGATCAGCTTGAAGGCGCTGCGCCGCGTGCCATGGATCTGCGCGTACCGGTAGGAAAGATAGCGGTGGGAGGTGCCGTGAAAGCCGTAGCGCCGGATCTGGTAGCGCTGGTAGTAAAGATAGGGCAGCCCGTAGAGATGCGCCTTGGCTTCCATGGTGTGGTGAAAAGCGGTGTCGAACACCGCCACGTGCTGCGCGCCGGGAAGCAGCGCCCGCGCGGCGTAGAAGCCTTTCAGGTTGTGGGGATTGTGCAGCGGCGCCAGATCCACACAGTCTTCGATTTCCTCCACCACCGGCGGCGTCATCAGGACCGATTGATAGAATCGCTCCCCGCCATGCACCACGCGATGGCCCACGCCTTCGATCTTGCGCGAGCCGACGTGCTCGTTATAGGTATCGATGATTGCTTGAAACGCTTCCTCGGGTTTGTAGACGGGCCGCGAAATCTTGATCTTCCGCCCGCCGGGTATTTCGCAATGAATGATGGAGAACGGCGTCCCCATGCGCTCGATACGGACCTTGGCCAGCAGCCGGTCACGATTTTCCGCGATCATCTCCGCGGAAGTTTCGATGAGTTGGCTCTTCGCTGAAGAGCTGCCGAAGTTCAGGACCAGGATGATCATATCGCAAGTCCTATGGTAGCGCTAAGGCGCGAAATAGCCCGTGGTGTCGAGTATCAGATGGGTGTCATTGGAGACGAAGCTGCTCACCGCCCCGCCCACTCCCGCCGGCACAATCGCCGCATTTGCCGTGATGCTGCCGTCAAAGGAATTCAATGTCGATACCAGCGGCTGCGCCGCGCCCGACGGCCATAACGTAAGGTACCCAAGCGTTGCACTCGGCACCACCGTGGCGTTCAATACGTAAGCATTGGCGTTGGAAGGCAGCCCGCAGGCGCTGCCCGGGACCGGCCAGTTCCTGCCCTGACCGGCGGTGAGGATGGGCCCGCCGAACGTGCCCGGTGCCTCTCGCGAATCGGAAATGCGGCAGGGAGTGGTGGGGTAGTACAGCAGCGGATTTGAGCCACCCGGTCCGAAATAGCCGTTGATATCAATCACCACGTCGGCCGCATCGGTGACGAACGCGCTGATGTCTCCGTTGGCGCCGGCCGGCACGATGGCCGCATTGGCCACCACGGTGCCGGTGAACGAATTCAACGTCGACACGAACGGCTGCGCTCCCCCCGCGCCCCATACGGTCAAGTATCCCAGTGCCGCGGATTTCGGGATCGCGGTAATGTTCAGCGAGTAGGCGGCGGCGTTCACGGGGAGCGTGTCGCAGCCGGCCACGGCGCGTATGGAGAAATTGCGGGTCTGACCGGCGGCAAACGACGGGCCGCCGTTGGGTCCGGCGGCCGCTCGCGTATCGGCGACGCGGCAGGGTTTCACCGCGTTGAAGGCATGCGCGATGCTTGTGTTGGCGCCGGCTGAGGAAACGAAGTAGCCGTTGACGTCGAGGATGACGTGCGTCGGATCCGTCACAAAAACGCTCACCGCACCACCGGCCCCCGGAACAATCGCCGCGTTTGCCTTGACCCTGCCGTCCAGGGAGTTGAGCGTCGAGACAAAAGGAACGGAAGAAATTGCCGGCCAGATCGTCAGATAGCCGAGAGGGCTCTCCGGGACGACGGTCACATTCAATGAATACGCCGTTGCGGCCGCGGGAACACCGCATCTGCCCGCAACCACAAATGTTCTTGGGCCCCTGACAGCGCCGCCTTCGTTGCGCGTGTCCACCACCCGGCACGGCGTAACGGGTACAAATCGCATGCCCGTTCCCGGCGCCTGCGGATTTGCGTCCTGGGTCACCGTGAACGATTCCGGGCCAACGGTGACGGTGGCCGTGCGCGCCGCGCCGGAATTGGCTGCCACCATCAGCGTGAACGTTCCGCCGCCAGTCCCGCTCCCGTTCGCAAACGTAATCCATGGAGCGTTCGAAGAGGCCGTCCAGGACCGGTTGGTTGCGCTCGTGGCAACCCCAACGAACGAACTTCCTCCGGAGTAGTGAAACTGCATGGAGCCGAAGCTGAGCAGGATGCCGCTCGACGCCGCCTGATTCACCGTAAACTGCTGGCCGGCGATCAGCACCACCGCCGAACGCGCGGCGGGTGTGAAAATATTGCTCGAAACGCCCAACGTGATGGTGCCGCTTCCGGTCCCGCGCCCGGATGGAACACTGATCCATGTGTCGTTCTGGCCAACCTGGGCTTCCCAGACGCAGTCCGGCCCGATGCTGACACTCACATCTAAGGAGTGAACATTTCCCGAAACGTTGGCGCTGGTTTGACTCAGTGTCGCGGCGCAATTCGTAATTGCCGCGGGTAAGACTGTTTCGAGGACAAAATCGGACAACAGCCCGGAAGAGGGATTCACCTGCGAGATGACAAATAGCCTGTCAGAGGCTGCGTTCCAGAACACGTGCCGGCCCTGAACCTCGTGCCGCGTTGCCGCCACAAATGGAGTGAGCCGAAGGCGCCCCTGCAGAACCAGGCCATTGTCCGCGTAGAGTTGAATTTCGCCCCAATGCCAGTCGTTGGGGGAGAACCGCGTCGTGCCGGGCAGGACGGCAATCATGGAGCGGGCAGACGAGTGCGAAAGCGACAGCACAGCGGGCGCTACCGGCGAGTTACCAGTGGCTGCCACCAGCGAGCCGCCGGGCGTTCCATCCTGCTGCGGGACCTCGGAGATTCGGTAAACGAAGCCGCAGTTGTTGAACAAACGGACACCGTCCTCGCTAAGCCATAGATTGGTGCAGCCGGCGGTTTGTTCCAACTCACGCTGGAACGAAGCCGGGCCGGACCGGATATCCCAGCGCTCCAGGTAGGTATGGCCGCGGGTGTAGATCGCGTTTCGTGACGGGTGCAGGCGCGCCGGGCCGTTCGAAAACCGCTGCTCAGTCGTCCTTGCCCCATTGGAAAGCTGGATGGAGCGCACTTGAGATCCGCCGAGCCAGGTGTCGTTCATGACGTAGACGTATCCGTTTCCCGCCGCCACTACGTCGACTGCGTTCCCGGCCATCGGGTAGACTCGCTCGACGGAAGCCGTCTGCAGGTTGAGATAGGAAACGAAGTCCATATGCCCGACGGCGGCCTTCAGCCCGTCCGGCTCAACCGATATCGACAGGGGCGGATAGCCCAGAGGAATGAACTGCTCAGTCCGGGTGACCGGATCGATGATGTGAACTTCGTCCGGCCCCGCGGATACCGCAATGATCCGGTTGAGGGCCTTGCTGTACTCCGCGCCGCTCACGCGGTAACTCAACCGCTGCGGCACCACCGGCGTCGCCGGACTGCCGGCCTGCGAGATGGTAAGCGTCTGAGTTCCCATTGCCACGGTGGCCGTCCGGGCGCTGGCGCCGGTATTGGATCGGACATGGAGCCGCAGCGTGCTATCTCCGGACCCGTAGGCGCCGGAAATCGTTTGCACCCATGCCGCTGATGAGGCGGCCCGGAAAACGCAGTCGGCAGCCGCGGAGATTCCCACCTCCGCCAGTGCGCCCGAGGATGGAATCTCCACAGTGGCGGATGAGAAAGAGGCGAAGCATGGCGCCGGACTGGCCAGTGAGAAAGTGCGCACTGCGAAATCGTTCACAACGCCTGAAGAAGCGTCAGCTTGCACGATCACGTGGAGGCTGCTGGAGGCGTTGTTGAAGAATACCCATCTGCCGTGTGCGGCGTAAGTGAGTCCTCCCGAGCTGAAACCGGGCAGGCGAAACCGCCCCGCTTCGCGCAGGCTCACCGTGTCGTACAACCGCACCTGATCCCAAACCGGACTCGGTGTGGAGAAAGGGTCTTCGCCTGTAATCGCCGCGATCCGGCCGGCCGTGGCCGATTCATGGATTCCTGCCGCGGCCTGCAGTCCTTGAAGCGGCGGTCCGGTGGTCATGTCCACAAGCGGATCCGTGGATGCATGCACGGTGCTGCCGCAGGCGGTGTAAATGCGGGCTCCGTCGAGGGATAACCAAAGATTCCCGCAGGAAGCTGGAATCGAGCCGACCTTGGCAGCGTTGGAGGCAGCCTGCAGATCGTAGCGGCTGATCAATGTGGAGGAAACCGAATAGAGATAGTTTCCGGAGGGATGCAATCGAACAGATTCGGCGAAGAAGTCCGATCCAGCCGTTACGGCGCCGGAGGAAATGTTCAGCAATGAAAGCGGGCCGAATCCGGAGGTGATATAGATAAAGCCGTTACCTAACACCAGGCGCTCCACTCTGAGCGCTAAGATGAGCGTCTTCTCAACGGCGAGGGTTTGGAGGTTCACATAGGAGACGGCGCCATCGTGCCCCACCGCGGCATGCCGCCCGTCGAGACTCAGCGAAAAGCTAAGCGGGGCGCGGCTGAGAGGTATCGTCTGATCTGCTGAAGTGGCCGGATCATACACGTGAACCGCATTTGGACTGGCTGATGCCATGACGATGCGGTCCAGCGCACGGCTGTAGTCGGCCCCGATCGGCCTGTGAGAAAGAGAATGTAGTTGGGCATTGGCGGACGATGCTGCGATGCAAAGGCAGAAAAACGAGAGCCAGCCTGATTTCCTCATGGTGCGAAGTACCCCGTGGTGTCGAGTATTAGATGGGTGTCGTTGGAGACGAAGCTGCTCACCGCCCCGCCCACTCCCGCCGGCACAATCGCCGCATTCGCCGTGATGCTGCCGTCAAAGGAATTCAATGTCGATACCAGCGGCTGCGCCGCGCCCGAGGGCCACAACGTAAGGTACCCAAGCGTTGCACTCGGCACTACCGTAGCGTTCAATACGTAAGCACTGGCATTGGCAGGCATGCCGCACGAACCATTGGGAACCGGCCAGGCCCGGGCCTGCCCCGACGCCGCAATCGGCCCGCCAAACGAGCCAAACGCACCCCGCGTATCGGAAATCCGGCACGGCGTTTTCGGATAATACAGCAGCGGCGTGCCGCCACCCGGGCCGAAGTAGCCGTTGATATCGATGACCACGTCGGCCGCATCGGTGACGTAGACGCTGATGTCGCCATTGGTCCCGGCCGGCACAATCGCCGCGTTCGCCACCACCGTGCCGGTGAACGAATTCAATGTCGACACGAAAGGCTGCGCTCCCCCCGCCGCCCACGTCGTCAGATAACCAAGCGCCCCCGACTTGGGAATCGCCGTGATATTCAGCGAATAGGCCGCCACGTTCGTGGGAATCGCGTCGCAGCCGGCCACCGAACGGATAGAGAAAGTGCGCGATTGCCCGGCCGTAAACGAGGGCCCGCCATTCGATCCTGCCGCCGAGCGGGTATCCGCCACCCGGCACGGCTTCACCGCATTGAACGGGTGAGAAGTGCTGGTATTCGCGCCGGCGGCCGGAATGAAATAGCCGTTGATGTCAAGGATCAGATGCGAATTGTTGGTCGCGTAGGCGCTAATCCAGCCGATGTCGCCGGCCGGCACAATAGCGGCGTTGGCCTTCACACGCCCGTCCAGAGAGTTGAGCGTGGACACCAGCGGCCGGCTCTGTCCGTAGGGCCACAGCGTCAGGTAGCCCAGCGGTCCCAGCGGCACAACCGTGACATTAACCGAGTAGGCGGTGGCGCTGCTGGAAACACCACAATTGCCCGCCACCCGGATGCCGCGCTCAACGCCGCCGGTCAATTGGGACCCGCCCGGCCGGGTATCGAGCAGACGGCAAGGCGTAACGCCCACGAACCGCATGCCCGTTCCCGGAGTGCCCGGCGCCGCGCTTTGAGTGACTGTCATCGACTCGAGGCCGACGGTGATGACCGCCCACCGCGCCGCACCGGTATTCGCCGCAACCTGGAAACTGAAGTTGCCGTAACCGCTGCCGCTTGCATTGGTGATGGTGATCCAGGATGCGCCGGCTACCGCTGTCCAGGCGCGCGTGGAAGAGTTCGTGTAGACGGTTCCGTATCCGGAACCGCCGGAATGGCTGAAGCCGACAGGCGACAGGGATAGAGATACGCCGCTCGATGCGGCCTGGGCTACCGTAAACTGGCGGCCGGAGATGTGGACCACCGCCGATCGCGCCGAGGTGTTGGGATAGTTGCTCTGTACGTTCAGTCTGAGGGTGCCGCTGCCGGTCCCCCTTGTGCCGCCGATGCCCAGTCCCAGCCAGTGTTCGCTCGCCGTCGCATCCCAGATGCAACCGGGCCCCGTGTTGATTGCGATGTCGAGCATACCACCACTGGCGCCGACGCTGGCCGCGTTCGACCCCAGCGTGATGGCGCAACCGGCAATGGCCGCCGGGGTCACCGTCTCAACTACAAAATCGGAGATGAGCGCGGCCGAAGCGTTTACCTGGGACACCACAAACAGCTTGTCCGCCGATCGGTTCCAGAAAACATGCTTTCCCTGCACCTGATGTACCCCGGCGCTGTCGGAATAGGTGGCAAGCAGCAAACGCCCTTGCAGGATGAGCCCGTCGTCGGCGTAAAGTTGGACTTCTCCGGCAACCGGGGTGCTGTAGTAGGATGGCGCCCCACCCGGGAGGACCGCGGTTGAGGCACGCGAGGACGAGTGCGCCGCCCAGGCCACTCCCGTGGAACCGTAACCCACCACAAACGAGCCGTTCGGCACCCCGTCCTGCTGCGGCACTTCCGACGTCCGGAATACGCCCCCGCATCCGGTGAACATCCGGACACCGTCCTCGCTCAGCCAGAGATTGCCGCAGGTGGAGATGGAATAGGTGGAACTGCTCAGCGTAGCCACTCCCTGGCGGATGTCCCACTTCGTCATGTACGAGGACGCGTTCGCGTAAATGTAGTTGCCGGTGGAGTACAGGCGTGCCGGAGCCGCGCTCAAATTGGCCACTGTGGTCACCGCTCCGCTGCTGAGCAGCACCGAGTGCAGGGGACCGGCGTTATAGCCGCTCCCCCCGAACACGTAGGCATAACCATTGGCGCCCAACACCACATCCAGCGCCGTCCCGGGCACAGCGTAAACCCGTTCCACGCTGGCCGTCTGCAGGTTCACATAGGAAACAAACCCGTTGTGACCCACCGCGGCTCTCAACCCGTCCGGGTGCACGGAAACCGATAGCGGCGTGTGCGCAAGCGGCACAAATTGCCCGGTCCGGGTGACAGGATCATAGAGATGCAGTTCGTCGGGACCGGCGGAAACCAGCACGATCCGGTCCAACGCCTTGCTGTACTCGGCGTCCACTACCCGATAGCTCAGCCTCTGCTGCACGCCTGAACCGGCCGCGGCGGCGGCCTGAGTCACCGTCAGCGTCTGCGTGCCCATGATGACGGAACTGGTGCGCGACCCAGTGGCCGTGTTGGCGCGCACGTGAATCCGGATCGTCGAGTCTCCCGAACCGAAACCGCCTGAAACCACCTGAATCCACGGAACCGATGACACGGCCTGGTAAACGCAATCGGCCGCTGCGGAAATCCCAATCTCCGCCAGCGATCCGCTGGCCGGGATGCTGACAGAGCCTGGGTTGAACGAGGCAAAGCACGGCGCCGGATTGGCCAGCGCGAAACTCTGCACAGCGAAATCGTTCAGCAACCCGGAAGTGTTGTCGGCCTGCACCAGCACATGCATGCTCGCGCCCGTGCTGTTCAGGAACACCCACCGCCCGTGGGCCGCATAGCTGTTGGATCCCACCGTGAAGGCCGGCAGGCGGAAGCGGCCGATCTCCCGCAAGCTGCCGCTTTCGTAGAGCCGCACCTGGCCGGCGATGTCTGTGGACGACCCCGTCTCCAGCAGCGGAATCACCGCGACGCGGCCCGTAACGGATGACTCGGAGATGCCCGCCAAACTGGACAGCCCGGGGAACGATACCAGCGCCGTCATGTCCAGCGCGGCGTCGGTGGACGCCCGGTGCACCGTCGCGCAGCCGTTGTAGATCCGCCCGCCATCGGGAGAGAACCAGATCCGGCCGCAGACCAGGTTGTATCCCAGGTACACCGACTTCGTCTGGTTGCTTGAGACCGTCAGGTCATACTTGCTGAAGTAGTACGAGTCAACCGCGTAGATCGAATTCCCGGACGGATGAAGACGGAAGGCGGCGCCGTTGAAGTTCGCCCCCTGTGTAACGGCGCCGGTTGAGATCCGTACCAGGGACAGGGCTCCACCGGACACCCCGGCGACGTAGACGTAGTCAGCCCCGAGTAACAGCTTTTGCGCCGAACCGGTAACCGTGAACGTCCTATCCACAACCCGCGTCTGCAGATTGACGTAGGAAATCAGCCCATCATGACCCACTGCGGCATATCGCCCATCCAGGCTCACTGACAACGCCAGCGGCGCCCTGCCCAGACTCACCGTCTGGTCTACTCGCGCCACCGGATCATAGACATGCAGCACGTTCGGACTCGCCGAAATCATGATGATGCGGTCAAGGAAGTTGCTATATTCGGCCTCAACCGGGCGGAAGCTAAGCCGGTTTGTCTGTGCATTCAGCGCCAAAACACCCAGCAGCAGACACAATACGGGACGGGTCCCTCCGAATGACATGGTGGCCCCATTCTAACACGGCATCCGTCATGTTAGTTGTGAATTCTAACTCGTCAAAAGTACCACCCGCCCCTACCCGCTCAAACCCCTCACCGCCCCCCGCAACCCCACCCGTGTTGCAAACCTCCTGTGCTTCTGCTAAATCTGAGGTTCTGGGCTTGCCATGGCGGCCGGCCCGCAACAGGAAACGACGCATACCAAGGTGAGCAACCAGGTCAACCAGGCAGATTTGTTCGACGCGGCGATGAAGCATTTCCACGCCAGGGATTTTGCCGCCGCCAGAAGGCTTTTTGAAGAGGCCGCCGAAGGGCCCAGCCGGGAAATGGCGCATACGGCGCGGCTGCATACGCGCATGTGCGAGCAGCGGCTGGCGCAGGGCCGCCCGGAGATAAAGAATACGGAGGATCTTTATCACTATTCCATCGGGCTCATCAACCGCAGGCAACTGCCCGAAGCCGAGTCCGCGCTTCGCCAGGCCCTCGATCAGGCCCCACAGGCCGACCATGTGCATTACGCCATGGCGCTGGTGCGCGGCTTACAGGGCAACCTGGAGGATGCATCGCGTTTTCTGGCCCGCGCCATCGAAATCAACCCCCAGAACCGCATCATCGCCCGCAACGACCCCGATTTCCTCGAGTTCGGCAGGCAGCCGCCACTCAAGGAACTCGTTTTTTCCGAGCTCTCCGCCAAGAAGGAGACCTGACGTCCAGGATTGAATGCCGCTGAAGTCTCTGTCTGCCCACAGCGGGCTTTCCGCCACGGAACAGCCGCTGAGGATCCTCGCGATCGGCGGAGGAACCGGCCTGTCAACCCTTCTCAAAGGCCTGAAACACTACGCCCGGCCCGTTCTCGGCGGCGCCACGCCGTGGGTGGATATCACCGCCGTGGTCACCGTCACTGATGACGGCGGAAGCTCCGGCCGCCTGCGCCGCGATTTCGACGTGCTGCCCCCGGGCGACATCCGCAACTGCATGGTGGCCCTCTCAGAAGACGAAGCCCTGCTGTCGAAACTGTTCCAGTACCGCTTCTCGGCCGGCCGCGGCCTGAAAGGCCACAGCTTCGGCAATCTGTTCCTCACCGCCCTCACCCAGATGACCGGCGACTTCGCCCACGCCATCGCCATTTCATCGGAAGTGCTGGCCAGCGCGGGCCGCATCTATCCCTCCACGGCCAGCAACGTTGCGCTCAAGGCGCGGCTTGCCGACGGCAGCGAAGTGGCCGGGGAAACCATCATCAGCCGCAGCCAGGCCCGCATCCGCAGCATCTCCATCGTGCCCAGAAAGCCGCAGCCGCTCCCGGAAACGCTCGAAGCCATCCAGGCCGCCGACCTCATCACCTTCGGCCCCGGATCGCTGTTCACCAGCATCATCCCCAACCTGCTGGTGGACGGCATTCCCGAAGCCATCGAAAACTCCCTTGCCGTCAAGGCATATTACTGCAACCTGATGTGGCAGCCCGGCGAGACCATCCGTTTCCGCGCCTCTGACCATGCCGGCGCCATTCAACGCCACGCCCGCCGCCGCGTGCTGGACTATATCATCGTCAATACCGGCGCCGTCACCATGCCCCAACGCACCCGTTACGCCGAAAAGGAGGCGCAGCCGGTGGAAGTGGACCTTCCCAAGCTGCGCGCGATGGGCCTCAAAGTCATTCAGGAAGATCTGCTCTTACAAAGCGAGAAAGTGCGGCACGATCCGCACAAATCGGCCGGAGTGGCCCTGCAACTGGCCATGGAAGGCAGAAAACGCAGGGAAGCCGCCGGCATCTGGGCGCCGCCCCTTACTCGCAAAGCCGGAAAATAACTTACGGAGGAACCACATGAATCGTCCCCTTACCATTGTCATCCTTGCCGCCGGACTGGGAACCCGCATGAAATCGCGCAAGGCGAAGGTGCTGCACCGCGCTGGAGGCAAAGCCCTGGTGGAGCATGTGGTGGACGCCGCGCTCGAACTCACCACGCCCGAAAACGTCATCGTGGTGGTGGGCCACCAGGCCGATCAGGTGAAGGCGCTGCTTGTCTCGCGCGGCATCAGGTTCGCCCTGCAGAGTGAGCAGAAGGGCACCGGCCATGCCCTGATGTGCTGCCGCGAAGGCATTGTCAATCACACCGGCAGGCTGGGGGTCCTCTATGGCGACGTGCCGCTTCTCAAAGTGGAGACCCTGCGCAAAATGGTGGACCTGCAAAGCGAAACCTCCGCCGCCGCCGTGGCCATCAGCACCATGCTCGACGATCCCTACGGCTATGGCCGCATTATCCGCGGAGCGGGCGGCGAACTGTTGGCCGTGGTGGAGGAAAAGGCCGCCACCGCGCAGCAGCGGCAAATTCGCGAGATCAACGCCGGCATTTATTGCTTCGACGCCGGCCTGCTGTGGCAACACATCGGCGACATTGGAACGAATAATCCGGCCGGGGAATATTATCTTACCGACATGGTGGAGATTTTCAACAACCTTCAACACAAGGTGCTGCCCATGGTAGTGGAAGATTCCACCGAGTTACTGGGCATCAACACGCGGCTGGAGCTGGCCGTGGTGGACCGCGTTCTGCGCGAACGTAAGGTGCGCGAACTGATGCTCGCCGGCGTCACCATCGAAAAGCCCGAAACCGTCAGCATCGACGCGCAGGTGAAAATCGGACAGGATACGATCATCGAACCTTTCACCCGCATCCTCGGCAACACCATCATCGGCGCCGATTGCCGCATCGGTTCCTGTTCCATCATCGAAAGCTCCACGCTTGAGGATGGTGTCGAGGTGGGCCCGTTCACCGTTATCGGCACATCGCATCTGGAGACGGGCGCCAAGGTGGGCCCCTACTCCCGCCTGCGCCTGGACAACCACGTCGAGGCCGGCGCGCAGGTGGGCAACTTCGTCGAGTTGAAGAAAACCCGGCTCGGCAAAGGCGCCAAGGCGCTGCACCTGGCCTATCTCGGCGATTCCAGCATCGGAGAGAAGGTGAACATCGGCGCCGGCACCATCACCTGCAACTACGACGGTAAGAAGAAACATCAGACGCAAATCGGCAAGGGCGCCTTCGTTGGCAGCAACTCCACGCTGGTGGCTCCCGTCCATTTGGGCGAAGGCAGCTATGTGGCGGCAGGCTCGGTGATCACCGACGGTGTGCCGGAGGATGCGTTGGCGCTGGGCCGCGCACGGCAGGTGGTGAAGCCGGAGTGGGCGAAGAAAAAGCGCGAAAGCTAATGTGACGTCGCATTTCTGCCGATCTGTCAGGAGGGATGGATCAGCAGTTAATGACACCGGAGTCACGGTTCTGGCAGTGGTTCGCCGAGAATGAGTCCTCGCTGTTCGAGGCGCCGCCCGAGGCCTTCAAAGCTCGTGTGAATCGTAGGCTGCGCGTGGTCTGTCCCGGGCTGGGATGTGACAGGGAAACCGGTCCGGACGGCCGCTGCAGCCTGATCCTCACCGCTCATGGCGTCCTCCAATACTTCCCCTTTGTTGAAGCCCTTGCGGCCAGCGCCCCGGATCTCGCGCATTTCCGCGTGGTCGCATTCGCCCCCGCCCATCCCGGGGATGTGCCCTCGCAGGACGTGCGATTCCAGCGCATGAGCGACGGCGAGGGCACCGGCGTCACGCTCTTTGTCAGAAACTACAGCGAGGACCGCCAGGACGTCGTCGCCAAACAGATGAGCAGCCTGTTGTCGGCTCTGCTGGGCGAATACGACATGGAAACCAAGGTCGGATTCGTCGAGGTGAAGGCAATGCCGGCCGAGGCCGAATCCCTGCCGAAACTCGAAAAACTGCCGCTGGCGCTGGGCTCATTTCCACACGACCGTTAGCCTCGCGGCATGCTAAAGTCATAGGTGGAAATGCCAGCCACCGCCAGTACAGACTCACTCCGCCAGCGCGGCGTGCGCCTCACCCGACAGCGGCAGATTCTGCTCGAACTCATCGATGGATCGGGTAAGCATCTGGATGCCGAGCAGCTTTACCAGATGGCCAAGGAGCGCGATCCGAAGCTGAATCGCGTCACCGTCTACCGTACGCTGAAGATGCTCAAAAAGGGCGGCCTTGTGGATGAACTCGATCTCATGCACTATGGCGGCGACCAGCATTATTACGAAACCAAGCTCAAGCAGGAACACGCCCATATCATCTGCCTGCGCTGTGGCAAAGTGGAGGAGTTTTTCGGCGAACCGCTGCAGAAACTGCGCCGCCAGGTGGAGGATCACTTCGGGTTTCAGATCCTAATCGCGCGCACGGAAATCGGCGGATACTGCTCGCACTGCAAGGCGCTGCGCTCCAGGGAAATCGATGAAGTGCGCGAGTCCGAGCCTCACGAGCCCCACCGGAAAAAGGGATGAACCCGACGCCCGCCGCTACGCCCTCCTTCCAGGAGCCGGCACTTCTGGTCACCAATCCCAGTGGCAATCGCACGCGGCTTAAGATCACGCCTCTTCCATTTACCATCGGCAGGCAGGCCGGCAATCACCTGGTGCTGCGCGACAATCGCGCCTCCCGCAACCATGCCCGCATCACGCTCGATAACGGCGCCTACTACGTCGAGGATCTGAACAGCCGGAACGGCGTTACGGTGAACGGCGTGAAGGTCAGCGGACGCATGCCGCTTGCGAGCGGCGATGAAATCGAGTTTGGGGTCGAAAACTCCTACCGCCTCACCTTCTCCCTGGAAGAATCCGAACTGCTCAAGCTCATGGGCCAGCTCAGCCTGCCCGGCAAGGGCGCCGTGCCTGAGAACCTCGGCAAGCTGCGCGCGCTGGTGGAAGTGGCGCGCACCGTGCAAAGCGCCCTTTCGGCCGACTATGTCCTTTCAGCCGTGGTCGACGCCGCACTTACCGTCACCGGCGCCCAGCGCGGCTTTCTGCTGTTGCGACGCAACGGCGTGAGCGAAGTGGCCGTCGCCCGCGACTGGCAGGGAGCCTCGCTTGAGCCCGGCGCGCTGCCGGTTGCCATCCCGGTGATCGAAGAAGCCCTTGAGCGCAACGGCCAACTGGTGGTGCTGCCCGGCGGCTACACCTGTGTACCGCTGTTCCAGGTGCGCTCGGCCGCCACCGAGGAGACCATCGCCATGTCGCTGAAACATATCTCGGTCGGCGCCCTGTGCCTGGAATCGGGGTCGGGCCTGGTCAGCCTGTCGGCCGGCGACCGGCAGTTGCTCGAAACCCTCGCCGTGGAAGCTTCCACCATCCTCGAAAACGCCCGTCTTCTGGAGCAGGAACGCCTGCGCACGAAGATGGAGGAGGAACTCAGCATCGCGCGCCAGATCCAGCGCAGCCTGATGCCCCGCAGCCTGCCCACCGAGGGCTGGTTCCGCGCCGCGGTGGCCAATATCCCTTCCCACAAGGTGGGCGGCGATTACTGCGATGTTTCCCATCTCGGCGCCGGCGCCTGGGGCTTTGTCATCGCCGACGTCTCGGGAAAGGGTGTCAGTTCCGCCCTGCTGGCCAGCCTCTTACAAGGCGCGTTCCTCGGCGGCGGTCTGGCCGCCACAAAACTCGAGGATCTGATGCGCCAGGTCAACGTCTTCCTGACGGAACGAACCCAGGGAGAGAAGTACGTCACGATGTTCGGCGGCGTCATCCAACGTGACGGCGCCATGAGGTGGACCAACGCCGGCCACTGCCCCGCCCTGCTGATCCGCGCCTCAGGAGCCATAGAGATGCTGGAGCCCACCAGCATGCCGCTGGGGATGCTCGAAGAAGCCGAGTTTGAAGTTCGCGACGCCCTGCTGCAACCAGGCGACCGCATACTCGCCTACACCGACGGCGTATCGGAAGCGCAGAACCGGCTCAGGCGCTTCTTCGGCACCGCGCGCATTGAGCGCACCGTCCGTGCGCACCGCGATTCCTCCTGCCAGGCCATGCTGGCCGCGCTCATCCAGGCCGTCGATGATTTTAACGACGGCACGGAGCAGGAAGACGATATGACCGCCGTCGCCATGCAGTACGCCGGTCAGCCGTAGTCCACGCCAATCAGAAACAGCCCTCGCGCGGGTACCGCATGGACCTGCCTTTCTCCTGGCGCCGGCGAAAGCAATTCCCCCAACCGCCGCTCGCTGAGATTGCCCTTGGCCACTTCGATCAGCCCGCCCGTCATCAGCCGCACCATGTGCTTGAGAAAGCCGCTGCCGGTCACGCGAAAACTCAGCAGTTCGCCCTCGCCGGATGCTTCGGACAAAAAGATCCGCCGCACCTTTGATGCGCCCAGCGCGTCCTTCTCGTCCGATGCCGCAAAAGCCGAAAAATCATGCGTGCCCCGGTAAAGGCCGGCCGCGCGGATAAAGGCGCCCTCATCAAGCGCATAAGGAAAGTGGTAAACATAGTCCCGCACAAACGGCGGGCACACCTCGGCGCGCCAGATGCGGTATTCGTAGGTCTTCGATCTGGCCTGAAACCGCGGATGGAAATCCTCGCCTGCCTCCTCCACCGCAACCACCCGGATGTCGCGCGGCAGCAGGCGATTCATCGCCTTGCGGAGGTTTGCCGCCGGAATCGGATTGTCCAGCGTGCAGGCGGCCACCTGCGCCAGGGCATGCACACCGGCATCGGTGCGCCCCGAACCCACCACGTCCACATGACTCGACTCAATGCGCGAGAGCACTTCCTCCAGCGTTCCCTGAATGGTGGGCAATCCCGGTTGCACCTGCCAGCCGAAGTAGGCCGTGCCATCGTAGGAAACGGTCAGCTTCAGGCGGCGGGCCATAAATCAGGCGCGGGAGCCGGGTTTCACCACCGGGCTGCCCCCGGCGCAAAGTGGGCATGTCTCGGGCGGCCACGACACAACGTCAAGGGTCACCAGCGCGGCACGCGGGATGCCGAGGTCGGCCCTTCCGCCGCTGCGGTCGATGATCGATCCGGCTGCAGCGGCCCGCACACCGCTTTTTCGCAATAAATCGATCACCTCAAGGGAACTTCCGCCGGTGGTGATGACGTCTTCCACTATGAATGCCACTTCATCCGGCGCGGCGGAGAAACCGCGGCGCAAAGTCATCGCACCGCCTTCCCGCTCGGTGAAAATATGCCGGCACCCCAACGCCCTTGCCACCTCGTGTCCGATGATCAATCCGCCCATGGCGGGCGACACCACCACGCCGGGCTTCACTCCGGCGGCGGACACCATTTTTTCCGCCAGATCGCGACCCAGCCGTTCGGCGAATTCCGGATGCTGCAGCACGCGGGCGCATTGCAGGTAGTTGGGGCTGTGAAGGCCGCTGGTGAGGCGGAAATGGCCCTCCAGGTAGGCGCCGGTCTGGCGGAAGAGATTCAACACTTGCTGTTCGGATTCGGTCACAAGTGGATGAGTATACCAGAGCCGCATCGAATGACCGGACGGCTGTGCGCTAACATGAGAAATTGCATACGCCCTTTCAGAGCAGGTTTATGAAGAAGCCGATTGCCATCATCGCCGCTTGGACGCTCCTCATCGTTCAGCCCGCTGCAGTTGTTGCGCAGCAGGGCGGGGCGATCCCCACCCCACCGCCCGCCACCAAAAAAGGCCCCGGGCTGTCCATGGACGGCATCCGCGGCTGGCTGCAGAGATACAAGGTGCAGGATGTCGATCCCATCGAACTCCGCAATTCCAACCGTCTCGACAGCCTGCTGCGGGCAGGCCGGCTGTATCTGTCGCTACAGGACGCCATCGCGCTCTCGCTCGAAAATAACCTGGACATCGAGATCCAGCGCTACGGCCCGAAGCTGGCCGAGGCCGAACTGTTGCGGGCCCAGGCCGGCGGCTTCCTGCGCGGCATCCCCAGCGCGGTGAGCAATATCACCACCGCCGCGGCCTCCCAGGTTACCGGCGGCGGCCAGGTAGGCTCGGGCAGCGCGCGCGGCAGCGGCGGCGATAGCGCCAGCGCCCAGGCCGGCGGCTTTGTCTTTACGCAATCGGGAACCACCATTCCCACGCTCGACCCCGTCGTCTCGATGGGCTACGGCTACAACCACCGCACGCAGATTCAGGCCAATTCCTTCGCCAGCGGCATCTCCGCCAACGTCACCGACGTCAACAGCCCCTTTATCAGCATCCAGAAGGGATTTCTCACCGGAACCAATCTCCAGTTCGACTTCAACAACACCCACCTCACCAGCAACATTCCGCGCGCCGAAATCAATCCCTTCTACACCTCAAACCTCGGCTTCACCGTCTCGCAGAACCTGCTGCGCGGCTTTGGCCAGTCCGTCAATAACCGCAACATCCGCATCGCCAAGAACGAGATCACGGCCGCCGATCTGGTTTTCCGGCAACAGGTGATTTCCACCGTCTCGGCGGTGATCAATCTCTACTGGGACCTGGTGAGCTACGGCGAAGACGTGAAGGTGAAGAAGCAGGCCCTGGCGCTGGCCGAAAAGCTGCTTGCCGACAACCGCAAGCAGGTGGAGATTGGCACCCTCGCGCCGATTGAAATCGTTCGCGCCGAGGCCGAAGTGGCCCGCAATCAGCAGGACCTCACCGTATCGGAAACCCGCCTCCTGCAGCAGGAAACCGTCATCAAGAACGTGCTCAGCCGCACCGGCGTTTCCAGCCCCTCGCTTGCCGACGCCAGGATCGTCGCCACTGACTCCATCCGCATTCCGGATCAGGAACAGATTGAGCCGATTCAGGACCTGGTGGCAAAGGCCATGTCACTGCGCCCGGACATTGAGCAGACGCGCGTCAGCATCGAATCGTCCAAGATCGGCCTGGAAGGCAGCAAGAGTCAGCTCAAGCCCAGCCTGGACCTGCAGGCCACCATGCGCAACAACGGGCTGGCCGGTTCGGCCAACACGATTGTCCAGCCTGGACTGCCCTTCGTGCAGGCCGCCAATCCCTTCCTGGTGGGCGGCTACGGGTCGGCCCTGGCACAGATCTTCCGCCGCAACTACCCCGATTACAGCGTCGGCTTCCAGCTCAGCATCCCGGTGAACAACCGCCAGGCCCGCGCCGACATGGCCAATGATCTGTTGCGCCTGCGCCAGGCCGAGCTGCGGCAGCAGGCACAGAACAACCAGATCCGCGTGGAAGTGCAGAATGCCCTGATCGGGTTGCAGCAGGCCCGCGCCGGCTATCAATCGGCCATGAAGTCGCGCGTGTTCGCCGAACAGACGCTGGACGCCGAACAGAAGAAATACGGCCTTGGCGCATCCACCATCTTCCTTGTCATTCAGGCCCAGCGCGATCTGGCGGTGGCGCAGGCCGCCGAGGTTGCCGCATTGAGCGCTTATAGCCGCGCCAAGAACGCCCTCGACCAGGCCACCGGCGCAACCCTGGAAGTGAACAACATCTCTTTTGAGGAAGCGCGCCGCGGCCAGGTGGCCCGGCCGCCAAGCTCACTGCCCGTGATTGATAACGGCGCAGGCGGCAAGTAGCCCGCTTCTACTTCAATGCCCCGCGGCGCAGATCCGCGGGCACGCGCGTCCGGTCGTGCGCCTCAAGACCGAGGGTCCATTTCACCGGGACGGTCTCGGGCGGATAACAGATCCGCTCGTCACAGGCCTGATAGCGCAAAGTGCCCTCGATCGTCAGTTCCTTCTGCTTCGCCAGAACGGGCGCGATCACATTGTCCGGCGCGATCATCACGTCGCGCACCAGCCGTACCTTGTTCTCGTAAACAGGCACCGATTCGTTGATCGCCGCCAGGTGCAGCGTGCGGGCCGGAGGATAGACGGCATCGAACACCTGATAGGTAGCCGCCTCGTTCAGCTTCCACTCCACCGGGATATAGTTGGCGGTTCCAGGGGCGTAGACGTGTAGCTTTTTCGCCATCGTCACTTCGACGCTGAGCATGATGCGCTGCCCGCTGCGGACAGTGGACGTGCTTGCGGCCGTGCGCAGCAAAACGTGCTTTGCCCGCACCTCGCCGGGAACCGCGGAAGGCGCCACGCCGTAATCCTTCATCAGCGCTCCAGACAGGGTCTGGCGCTGCCGGTAGTCGTCCTCAAAGTACTTGCTGACGATCTTTCCATTGCGGTCCGTCACGTAGGTCACCGGGTAGGGGATGCCGAAGAACGGATTCGATTTCGGAATCGACTCGTTGAAGATGCCAAACTCCCTGATCACTTTCGAATCCACGTCGGAAAGCATCGGAAAGCGGATCTTCTGCCGGCCGGCAAAATGCCTGAGCACCGCCGGCGAGTCATAGCTCACCGCGGCCAGTCCCAACCCCTGCTTGCGCAGCGATTCCAGGTTGTCGTTCAGCTCCACGAGCTGAGTCTTGCAGTAGGGTCACCAATCGGCCGAACGGAAGAAGACCAGCATCAGCCCTTTCCGGCCGCGCAGGGAACGGAAGTCGCGCTCCTTCCCGTCCTGATCCTTCAGCTTGAAGGAGGGCAATCGCTCACCGGTTTTGACGCCGGGATCCGCGGGCACGGGCGGCGGCCCCTGAGCCAGGCTGAACACACTGAGGGCAAGCATTGCCAATAGACGCATATGGTTAGAATACCGGTTCGGAGGCGCGTTATTCCCGTGCCGCCAATGGTTCTCTCCGATTCAAGTCCTTTTCGCAAGCAGCGGGCTCACGCAATCCCACACCGCCTGCGCAACATCTGCGACCGGCGCCGAGGCGTCGATGAGCCGCACACGGCCGGGCTCGCGCGCAGCCAGTAACTGATAGCCGTCCCGCACCTTGCGGTGGAAGGCCAGTGACTCGTCGTCCAGCCGCGTCTCTTTCCCGCCGCTTTCGCGATTACGGGCCCGCGCCCGTTCGAGCCCGCTCTCCACCTCAATGTCCAGGCACAGCGTCAGATCGGGGCGCAGTCCGCGGCAGGCAACGGTTTCAAGGCTCGCGATCCACTCCTCACCCAATCCGCGGGCAATGCCCTGGTAGGCGAAGCTCGAATCGGTGAACCGGTCCGACACGACGATGTGGCCGGCTCTCAGCGCCGGAACAATCAGTTGATCCACGGCCTGCGCGCGGCTGGCGAAAAAGAGCAGCAGTTCGGCCGGAGCGCTGAGCTCATGGTTGGCCGCCTCGAGCAGAATGGCCCGGATCTGTTTGCCGATCCTGGTGCCACCCGGTTCGATGTTCACCGTCACCGGGTAGCCCATGGCGCCCAGCCGGTCGCACAGCAGGCGCATCTGCGTTGATTTTCCGCCGCCCTCCACTCCTTCGAAGGTGAGGAACAGCCCGGCGTTTGCTCCGCTAGTCATAGGCGAAGTGGAAGAGCTTCTTGAGATCCTCCCAGGCCTCGCGCTTGGCGTCCACGTTATAGGCGCGCAGCAGGAAGGAGGGGTGATAGGTGACCATGACCGGAATCTCGCGCCATTTGTGCCAGTTGCCGCGCAGTTTTGTAACGCCTTCCTTGGCCCCCAGCAGGGCCTTAGCCGCCGTGCCGCCCAGCGCGCAGATGGCCTTTGGCTTCATCACGGTCAACTGGCGGAACAGAAACTGGCCGCAGATTTCCATTTCATCCGGCTGCGGAGTGCGATTGTTGGGAGGACGGCACTTCACCACGTTGCAGATATAGACGTCGGCGCGCTGCAGCGGAATGCCCTCCTTCTTCGCCGTATTCTCGATCATGGCGGTAAGCAGTTGGCCCGCGCGGCCAACGAACGGTAGACCCTGGATGTCCTCTTCTTCTCCCGGCCCTTCGCCGACGAACACCACCTTCGATTGCGGATTTCCCGATCCGAATACGATTTTCCGCCGGCCTTCACACAGCCGGCAGCGGCGGCAGTCTCCAATGTCGGCGCGGATCCTGTCAAATGAATCATCGGGTGGAGCGAGGCTGGGCAGTTCGGGTTCGATCAGCATGGGTGGCGGTGGCGGGAGCGCAACAGCAGGCTCCGGCGCAGCGGTTTTCTTCGGCATGGGTTCGCGGATGTATACCTCCGTGACCCCAAGATCACGATAGAAGGCGAGCATCCCGCGGAGCGCATCAGGAGTCATGGGAGGCGTGCAGCGCCAGGCGCAGCTTCAGCGCGTGATCAAAGATCTGGTCGGCGATGCTCTTCTTGGAGGCGCGCGCAAGCGGAATCACTTCCCCTGTCCGCATGACAAGCGTCACTTCGTTTTCGTCCGACTCAAACCCCGTGCCTTCCTGATTCACCAGATTCGCCACCACCATGTCGGCATTCTTGCCCTCCATCTTGCGGCGGGCTTCCTGCACCAGCGTCTGGGTTTCGGCGGCGAAGCCGATGAGAAGCCGATCGCCCTTGCGGCGTCCCACCTCGGCCAGGATATCGGGCGTGGGGTCGAGTTCAAGCGACAGGCGGGCAGCGGTCTTCTTGATCTTCTGTTTCGGCGGCGTCGAGACGTGATAGTCGGCAACCGCCGCCGCCTTGACGATAATGGTGGCCTCCGGCAGATGACGCAGCACGGCGTCACGCATTTCGTTGGCCGATTCCACGCGCACCACTTCCACTCCAAAGGGATCGGGAAGATGCACTGGCCCGCTCACCAGCCACACACGGGCGCCGCGGCGCACAGCGGCCTCGGCGATGGCGAAACCCATCTTGCCGCTGGACCGGTTGGTGATATAGCGAACCGGATCGATGGCTTCCTGTGTCGGCCCGGCGGTGACGATCACCGTCTCGCCGTCCATATCGGCGCGGGAACTGGAAACGGAAACTACCGCATCGGCGATGAAACCGGGGGGCGGCAGGCGGCCGGCGCCCACTTCCCCACAGGCCAGCGGTCCTTCATCGGGGGGCAGAATCAGATGGCCGCGGCGGGTGAGCGTTTCCACGTTGGCGCGCGTGGCTGCATGATTCCACATCTCCTTGTTCATCGCCGGCGCCAACACCACCTTCCCCGTAAAAGCCAGGTAGAGCGTGCTGAGGAAGTCCGGCGCCAGGCCGTGGGCGAACTTCGCCAACACATCGGCTGTGGCCGGCGCCACCACCAGAATCTGGTTTTCCCTGGCCACACGGATATGCTCCACCGAACTGGACAGCACTTCTTCGGCTGTCCGGTTCCCGAACATCCCGGTGATGACTTTGCGATTGGTGAGCGCGGCAAACGTCAGCGGACGGATAAATTCCTCGGCGGCCGCCGTCAGCACCACCTGCACCTCGAAGCCGCGGTCCATCAGCGCACGCGCCAACTCCGCCGCCTTGTAGGCGGCAATGCCGCCGCCAACTCCCAGAACGACGTTCATGAGGGAAAGGAATTAGTGTCCGGACTCCAGTGCCGCCAGTTCGGGATTGCCCGGATCGGTGTACTTCACCAGCCCGCGCCTCACCTCTTCCATCGAGGTCACCGTGGGCTTACGCGAGGTCGTCGGCAGGAACGAACGCGCGCCGCTCTGCAACTGGCGGGCGCGCTTGGCCGCGACAATGATGTAGCGGTACATGCTGGACTCCGGATCGTCCGGGATCATGAAGACTGTGTTGCGAATCGTTTTCTCTGCCATATTGAAAATCCTTACAAACTTTCTCCAAACGTGGCCAGGATCGGCTTCATGCGGTCTTCCATGCGTGAACGGCGCAGCCGTTCAGCTCGGATAATGGCCTCAAGAGCGCCTACCGCCTCGTCCACCTCATCGTTCACCACGACGTAATCGTACCGGCTGTAATTACGGATTTCCTGCGCGGCCGCCGCCAGCCGTTTCTGCACCACCTGCTCGGCATCCTCACCCCGTGCGCGCAACCTGCGCTCCAGAACTTCACGCGAGGGCGCCAGCACAAAGATACTGACCGCGTCCGGGATCTTCTCCTTTAATTGTTGCGCACCTTGGACGTCGATGTCGAGCAGCAGGTCCTTGCCTTCAGCCACCGCACGGTCCCAGACTGAACGGTGGGTGCCGTAGTAGTTGCCGAATACTTCGGCCCATTCCAGAAATTCGCCACGCGCGATGCGCTGCTCAAATTCGCCGCGGGCAATGTACTGGTAGCTCTCCCCTGGTCTTTCCGCTCCCCTGGGCTGGCGCGTGGTGTAGGAAATGGAGAACACCAGCAGCGGATCGGCCAGCACGCGTTTCACCAGCGTGGACTTGCCCGAACCCGAGGGCGCGGAAATGATAAAGACGGCGCTCATTCGAGGTTGAGCGATTGCTCACGGATGCGCTCAATTTCCGCCTTCACCTGAATGCCGATGTCGGTGATGCGAAGTCCAAGTTCGCCCGCGCCGCTGGTTTTCGAAAGGATCGTGTTCGTCTCACGGCCCATCTCCTGCAGCAGGAAGTCCAGCCGTTTGCCCACCTCCCCGCCCTTTTCGAACAGTTCGGCAAGCTGGCGGGCGTGGATGGAGAGCCGGTGAATTTCCTCGGTAATGTCGGAGCGGTCGGCAAGCATCGCCGCTTCCTGCGCCAGCCGCTGCGGCTCCACTCCGGCCGAACTCACCAGCGTCTGCAGCCTGTCCTGCAGCCGCTGCTGCAGTACGGGCATGACGCGGGCGCGCAGACCGGCCAATTCGCCGGTGTGCTCAATGATGCGATCGTTGGCTTCCAGTATCACGCGCGCCAGCGATTCCCCCTCGCTCTGGCGTGAACGATTGAAGGCCTCGATCGCCTCGCTGGCGACGGCGCTGAGCAGCGCCTGCACCTCGGCATCCACTTCCGAATCGGCCTCGGCCAGCATTCCGGGAATGCGGAAGGCGGCATTGAGGTCGGGCTCGCAATCCAGCAGGTATTGGTCCTTGGCCTGGCGGAAAGCGCCCAGCCACGATTCGAGCAGCGGGCGGTTCAAACTGAGCAGTTGCGCGCCCGAACTCCGGTCCCAATAGAAGCGCACGTCCACGTGGCCGCGCGAGACCTTGCCCTTCACCAGCGTCCTCAGCCCGTGGCCGTAGGCGTCCAGATCCGCCGGGATGTGCAGATGTACGTCCAGAGCGCGATGATTCACGCTCTTAATAGTGAAGACCATTTCGCCGCGCTCGGTGACGCGCCGCACGCGGGCGAATCCGGTCATGGATCGCAGGACGGCCATGGTTTAAGTGTCAGCCTCCAAGTATTGCAGGTCATGCAGGCGCTGGTAAACTCCGCCGGCCGCGACAAGGCGGTCGTGCGGGCCGGTCTCCACCACGCGCCCCTGCTCAATCACCACGATCTGGTCGGCTCGCCTCACGGTGGACAACCGGTGCGCGATGACGATCACCGTGCGGCCCAGCATCAGGTGCGATAAGGCGCGCTGCACCAGCATCTCCGACTCCGTGTCCAGGTGCGACGTGGCTTCATCCAGCACCAGGATGGGAGCGTTCTCCAGCAGCGCGCGGGCGATGGCGATGCGCTGGCGCTGGCCGCCGGAAAGCTTCGTTCCCCGCTCTCCGATGATGGTGTCGTAGCCCTGGGGCAGCTTTTCAATAAAATCGGCGGCAAGGGCATTGCGGGCCGCCTCGCGCACCTCTTCGTCGGTGGCCGACGGACGGCCGTAGCGGATGTTGTTCGCCGCGGTCTCATTGAACAGGAACGTGTCCTGCGCCACGATGCCAATCTGGCGCCGCAGCGAGGCGATCGTGACGTCGCGGATATCGGTGCCGTCAATGCGGATACCGCCGCCGGTGACATCGTAAAATCGCGCCAGAAGGCTGGCGAGCGTGGTCTTTCCCGCTCCGCTGGGCCCCACCAGCGCCACCACATCGCCGGCATTCACCTTGAAGGTGACATCGCGCAAAACCAGCCCTTCGGACATGTTCGGATAGCGGAAGCTGACGCGCTCAAACTCCACGGCCTTGTGAAATCCGGTGAGCGTCACGGCATCGGGAGAATCCCTCACCAGTTCCTGCCGGTCCAGATGTTCAAACACCTTCTGCGAAGCGCCCAGCGCCTGCTGAAAAATGTTATGGATGCCGGTAAGCCGCTTCACCGGTTCATAGAGCATCAGCAGTGCGATGACGAAGCTGGTGAATTCACCCGTGGTAAGCTGCCCCGCCTGGATGCGCTGGCGGGCGTAGGTGAGCAACCCCACGATGGTGAGGGCGCCGAAAAATTCGATCATCGGCGAAGCCAGCGCCTGCTGCGCCACATAGCGGAGATTGGACGCCCGCAGCCGCATGGCGGCCTTGCGGAAGCGCTCCGATTCGAGAGATTCCGCTCCGAAGGACTTCACCACCAGGTGCCCTGACAGCGTCTCCTGCAGAATCTGGCTGAGATCGGCCGAATCGTCCTGCGCGCGGCGGGTGGCGCGACGCAGCCGCTTGCCCATGCGCAAGGTGGGAATCCAAACAAACGGCAGCACAGTGAGCGAAACCAGCGCCAGCCTCCAATCCATCTGCACCACCACCCACAGCAGGCCCAGCGCGGAAAACGTCTGCCGCAGCCAGTCGGCCAGCAGATGCGAAGTGGCCTGCTGGATCTTGTCCACGTCGTTCATGATGGACGACATCAGCCGGCCGGTGGTATTCAGCTCAAAAAAAGCCGCGTCCTGCCGCATCACCTTTTCGAATACGCGCTGGCGCAGGTCCGTGACGGCGGAAAAGCCGGCGTGGCTCACCAGGTAATTCCCGCAATAGTCGGCCGCGCCACGGATGAGAAACACCAGCAGGATGCCGGCCGCCACCAGCGTCCACACATCGAACAGAGGGATGGGGATGATCTGGTGCAGGTACAGGGGGCGGTCAAATACCGGGATGGTGGTGAGCAGAATCGGTTCGTTGCCCGATTTGGGATCGAGCACGCGGTCGAAGATGGGGCGGATCAGCAGCGCCATGCCGGCATGGGCCGCGCCGGCGATGGCCATCAGAACCACGGAAACAGCCAGATACACCCAATAGGGACGGGCGTAGCTCAGCAGCCTCCTCAGATCACTCATGCCTTGACACGAAAGCGGTCGAGCGCGGTGATGAGATCGGCCACCTGGATGCTTTGCACCCCGCCTTCACCGGTGATCGATTCCGCATTGGCCCTCCATGGCGCCCACACCACAGGGTCGGAGCAGCCAAACATCACGACCAGCGGGATCCCCAACGCGGCCGCCATGTGCGCCGGACCCGAATCATTGCCCACAAAGAACGCCGCGCTGGCAATCAGCGACTTGGTCTCCTCCAGCGGTCCGGTGAAAACGCGGAAGTGGCGGAACGGCGTCAGATCCTCGTTCGGCGTCCCGATAAAAATCGGCTCAAGGTCGCATTCACGGAACAGGTGCCGGGCCAGTTGTAGAAACCGGTCGGCCGGCCATGCCTTTTCCGGCGAAGAGGCCATGGGGTGGATCACGGCATAAGGCGTGGCCGACTTCAGCTTGCGGGCCGGCAGGAACGCCCGTGGAATCTCCTCAGGCGGCACGCCCAGAAAAAACATCGCCGACGCCAGATGTTCCGCCGTATGAACCTTCCGATCCACGCCGAGAATTTCCTGCGCCCTGGGAATCGCCACATTATAGAGCCCCGAATAGCGGTAATGCCCGAAACCGGCCCGGTACTTCGCCCCGCTCGCCAGCGTCAGCAGCAGGCTTCGCGTGCCGCCGTGCAGGTTCAGACACAGCCGCGGCGAAAACTGCCGCAGCTTCAACGCATCCGGAAACAGAACGTCATGGATGTCCGGATTGCCCTCAAAAACCGCGGCGAACCTCGGTTCGACAACGACGCCGATCCGCAGATCGGACCGGAAACGTTTGAGCAAAGCGATGGCCGGCGTGGTCAACACACAGTCCCCCAGCGACCGCAGCCTTACGATGCCGACATGGGCGCCTTTGGCAAGCTGTGCTAGGACCGTCGCCAACTAATCCTCGATTCTCGCTTCATCGATGAGCATCACGGGAATGCCGTCGCGGATCGGGTAGACCCGCCGGCACTTCAGACACTTGATGCCGTTGTCGTCGGGCTTCAACTGTACGTCGCCCTTGCAGAAAGGGCAAACCAGGATTTCGAGCAGCTCTTTGCTAATCGCCATCAAACTCTCTTCTGAGAGTTTACCCTTTTTCGGGTGTGTACCGGGAGTCCTCAGACTCTTGGAAGGTGGGGCCGCACGGCGAAATCGTACAGTGCCGCCCCCAGCAGCCCGCCAATCAGGGGCGCGACGATGGGGACCCAGAACACGCCGCTGCCGTCAGTGAGCCCGTTGTTGCCGAATCCGGCCATCACGGTGAACAGGCGGGGACCGAAGTCACGCGCCGGATTGATGGCGTAGCCGTGCAGCCCGCCGAAACTCATGCCGATGGCCACCACCACCAGGCCGATCAGCACCGGCGTGAGATTGCCCAGCGGCTGATTCCGTTCGTCGGTCAGCGCAAACACCAGCAGCAGCAAAATGGCCGTGCCGATCACTTGATCCAGAAAGCCCGCGAAAGGTACGTCGGGGAAAGCCGGGAACGTGGTGAAAATGCCGGCCGTCGTCTCCAGCCGCGGATCCGCCTTCAGAAATGCCGGCCGGTAGTTCAGAAAAACCAGCGCCGAGGCCACGAACGCCCCGGCCGTCTGCGCCAGCATATACGGAGCCACCCTCGGCCAGGGAAAGTCACGGAAAACGGCCAATGACAACGTCACAGCAGGGTTCATGTGCGCGCCCGAAATGCGGCCGGCAACATAAATGCCCATCGTGACGCCCAGCCCCCAGGCCAGGGTGATGTTCGTGTAGCCGCCCTTGACGATTTCCCCGGGCACTCCCGTGCCAAAGAGCACCACCATGGCCACTACGCCGGTGCCGAACAGTATCAGCACCATCGTGCTCAGAAATTCCGCGATCAGTTCGCCAAAAAGGGGACCCTTGTTCATGAGATCCCCGCAATTCTAGCACGCGCCCCTAACGCTTGCGTTTCAGCGCGCGGCGGGCGGCGGCGGCCACGTTTTCCGCCGTCATCCCGTACTTTCGCAGCACATCCTCGGGCGTACCCGATTCGGCGTAGGTGTTCTCAATGCCCACGAACTCCATCACGCAGGGATGGCTCAGTGAGACGGTCTGCGCCACGCGCACGCCCAGGCCGCCGTCGCTGAGATGCTCTTCCGATACCACGATAGCGCCGGTTTCTCCCGCGGCCCGGCTGATGGCGTCTTCATCCAGAGGTTTAATGGTGGGCATGTCCAGCACGCGCGCCGAGATGCCCTCCGCTTCCAGAATTTCCGCCGCGCGGATGGATTCGGCCACCATCAGCCCGTGGGCGATGAGCGTGATATCGGAACCGGGCAGAAGCTGGATGGCCTTTCCGATTTCAAACTGAAAATCGGCGTCATAGATGACCGGCACCTTCGGCCGGCCGGCGCGCAGGAAAACGGGTCCGTCATGAGCGGCGGCCAGTTTCACGAAAGCGGCCATGGAGGCGGCATCGGACGGGCTGATGACGGTGAATCCCGGCAGCGCACAAGCCAGATTCAGATCCTCAATACTCATTTGCGACGGGCCATCCTCGCCGATGGAAATGCCGCTATGGGTGCCCACCACCTTGACATTCACATTGGGGTAGGCCACCGTCACCCGCAACTGTTCAAATCCCTTGTTCAACACAAAGGCCGAAAAGCTGGCCACAAAAGGGATCTTGCCGCTTGAAGCCAAACCGGCCCCGATGGCCACCATGTTTGCCTCGGCGATGCCGCAGGAAAAGAACCGGTCCGGGAACTCCTTGGCGAAATGATGCACCATGGTGGACTTCGACAGATCGGCGTCGCAAACCACGATGTCCTTGTTCTCCCGGCCCAACTCCACCAGCGCCTTGCCGAAGGCTTCGCGCGTGGCCGCGCCCGTTTTCAATTCGAACTTCGTATTCGCCGCCATGTTATGCAAGCTCCTGGAAAGCGAGTTCCCGCTCTTCTTTTGTCGGTGCAACGCCGTGATACTTGGGATTGTTCTCCATGAAGGAAACGCCTTTGCCCTTCACCGTGTGAGCGATGAGCACGGTGGGTTTGCCTTTCGTACCGGAGGCTTCGGCGAACGCCGCCTGCACGGCGGGAATATTGTGGCCATCCAGTTCGATGGCGTGCCATCCGAAGGCGCGCCACTTGGCGGCCAGCGGCTCCAGGTCCATGATGTCCTTCACGAAGCCGTCAAGCTGGATCTTGTTGTAGTCCACAATCGCCACGATGTTGTCCATCTTGTGGAAAGCGCCGAACATGGCGGCCTCCCAGATCTGGCCTTCCTGGATTTCACCATCGCCCAACATCACATAGATGCGCGCGGGACTGGAATCGAGCCGCGCCGCGAGCGCCATGCCCAGCCCCACCGAAAGGCCCTGGCCCAGCGATCCGGTGGATGCCTCCAGCGACGGAATAAACCGGCGGTCCGGATGGCCCTGGTAAATCGAGCCCAGCCGGCGCAGCGTGTTCAGCGTCTCGGTCGGCGTGTAGCCCTGTTCGGCCATCACCGAATAGAGCACGGGAGCGGCGTGGCCCTTGCCGAGAATAAAACGGTCGCGGTCGGCCCATGTGGGATTCTTCGGGTCATGGCGCATCACATCCCAGTAAAGGACGGTGAGAATCTCGACGGCTGAGAGCGATCCGCCGGGATGGCCGGACTTCGCTTCGGTGATCATGTCAATGATGTGCCGCCGGATTTTGGTGCAGATCTGCTGCAGTTCGGTTACATCTTTAGTTTGGGGCATGCCTTAAACTTTCCAGCCTATCATGTTGGCGCGGCGGGCAATCTCTATGCCACCATAACCAATGTGTTTCACCTTTTTCAAAAGCACGTACAGGAAGCTTTTCAGACATTCATCAGGCAGCGGTTTGAGACCGACATTCCCGTACAGGTAGAGCAGCCCAAGCAGTCGTCATTCGGAGAAATGGCGGTGCCGGCGGCCTTTCAACTGGCCAAGAGCCAGAAGAAGGCGCCGAAAATGATCGCCGCTGAACTGGTGATGGCAATGCCGCCCATTGAAGGCGTGAGCCAGTTGGAAGTGGCGGGCAACGGCTACATCAACATCCGCTTCAGCCGCGGTTACTTCGCGCGGCTGGCGCTGGAATCGGCCGGACACGCACCCGCGCCGCGGCCCGGTAAGATTATCGTCGAACACACCAACATCAATCCGAACAAGGCGGCCCACATCGGACACCTGCGCAACGCCGTGCTGGGCGACACCTTCGTCAGGCTGCTGAAGTCCACCGGCCATGAGGTTGAAACCCAGAACTACATCGACAACACCGGCGTACAGGTTGCCGACGTGGTGGCCGCCTTCCATTACATGCAGCACATGACCTCAGCCGAAGTACACGTGCTGACCGTGCAGCCCAAGTTTGACTACGTCTGCTGGGACCTCTATGCCCGCATCTCCCAGCACTACAAGGATCATCCCGAAGCGCTCAGTTGGCGGCAGGCGGTGCTGCATGAAATCGAAGCCGGCCATGGCGAACTGAGCCGGCTTGGCCATGTGGTGGCCGACGCCATCGTGGAATGCCATCTTGCTACCATGCGCCGGCTCGGCATCACCTACGACGTGCTGCCGCGCGAGAGCGAAATTCTGCATCTGCAGTTCTGGGCCACGGCCTTTGAACAACTGAAAGACCGCAAAGCGATCCACTTTGAAACGGAAGGCAAGAACAAAGGATGCTGGGTGATGCCAGGCGCCTCTTTCTCCACCGATACGGCGGGCGAGGAGGACGACAAGGTGATTGTGCGCTCCAACGGCACGGTGACCTACGTGGGCAAGGATATCGCCTATCAACTGTGGAAGTTCGGGCTACTCGGCAAGGATTTTCATTACCGGGTCCTGAAGACCTATCCCGACGGGCACGTGGTGTGGGTCTCCACGGCAATACCGGCCAATCACGAACCGCGGTTCGGCCACGCCACCCAGGTGTTCAACGTCATCGACTCGCGGCAGTCCTATCTGCAGGATGTGGTGGAGGCGGGGTTGCGGCAGTTGGGCTACGCCGCGCAGGCCGACAGTTCAGTCCATTTTTCTTATGAAATGGTGGCCCTTAGCCCGCGCACCTGCGTGGAGCTTGGCATTGAGCTCTCCGCCGAAGACAGCAAACGTCCGTACGTGGAGGTTTCCGGCCGCAAGGGCCTTGGCATCAAGGCCGACGACCTGATCGACAAGTTGATTGAGAACGCGCTGGCCGAAGTGGAATCGCGCAATCCGGAAGCGCCGGACAATCGCCAGGTGGCCCAGGATATCGCCGTCGGCGCACTGCGCTACTTCCTGCTCAAGTTCACACGCAACACCGTCATCGCTTTCGATTTTCAGGAGGCGTTGAGCTTTCAGGGCGACACCGGCCCCTACGTGCAATACGCCGCCGTGAGGGCGCGCAAAATTCTGCGCAACTACGCCGAACGTGCCGGCGCGCTGCCGGACTTCTCCACCGCGCTGCTGCAGGAGGCTCTGGAGCGCCAACTGCAGGACGAAGCCCTCTGGCAGGTGCTGCTGGCGGCATCAAAATCGGGCCTGGCGATTGAAGCGGCGGTGGAATCGGGCGAACCCTCCGGCGTCTCGCGCTACGCCTTCCAACTCGCCCAGACCTTCAGCAGCTTTTATCACGATTACCCGGTGCTGGCCGAAGAAAACGAAGAGAAGCGGACGGTGCTGCTTTGGATGACGCACTATTTCTCGCGCGAACTGGAGCACACCCTCGGCGTGCTGGGAATTCGCGTGCCGGACTACATGTGAGCTACCCTGAAAGGTTAGACGATTTCATCAGATTCCCATGAGCAAAATCGATAGTTTCAACTCAGCGGCGACGCTCTCCGCCGGTGGCCGTTCCTACAGGATCTTCCGCATCGATGCCATCGAAAAAGCGGGACTCGGCAAGCTTTCGCGCCTCCCCTACTCCATACGCATTCTTTTGGAGAACCTGCTGCGATCCGAAGATGACCGCACAGTCCGGCGCAGCGACATCGAGTACGTGGCCGGCTGGAACCTGACGCGGCCGGCGCAGGATATCAACTTCCGTCCGGCCCGCATCCTGATGCAGGATTTTACCGGCGTGCCGGCTGTGGTGGACCTGGCGGCGATGCGCGACGGGTTGAAGAAGATGGGCGCCGACCCGAAGCTGGCCAATCCCCTGATCCCCGTGGACCTGGTGATCGACCATTCGGTGCAGGTGGACAACTTCGGCAGCAGGAACGCCTTCGACCTCAACGTGCTGCTGGAGTACCAGCGCAACCACGAACGCTACAGTCTGCTGCGCTGGGCGCAGACGGCGTTCCGCAACTTCCGCGCCGTGCCGCCCGGCACAGGCATTGTGCACCAGGTGAACCTGGAATACCTGGCCTCTGTCGTGTTCCGCTCCGAGGTGGATGGCGAAACCCTGGCCTATCCTGACACGCTGCTGGGCACCGATTCGCACACCACCATGATCAACGGATTAGGCGTCGTGGGTTGGGGCGTGGGCGGCATTGAAGCCGAAGCCTGCATGCTGGGCCAGCCGATTACGATGCTGCTGCCTCCCGTGGTTGGCTTCAAGTTGACAGGCCGCATGGCCGAAGGCGCCACCGCCACCGACGTGGTGCTGACCGTGACGCAACTGCTGCGCAGGCGCGGAGTGGTGGGCAAGTTCGTGGAATTCTTCGGTCCGGGTGTGAAAGCGTTGAGCCTGGCCGATCGCGCCACCATCGCTAACATGGCGCCTGAGTATGGCGCCACCATCGGCTTCTTCCCGGTGGACGAAGCCACGCTCGATTATCTGCGGCTGTCCAACCGGCCGGCCGATCTGGTGGCGCTGGTGGAGGCCTATGCCCGCGAGCAAAGCCTGTTCCTGACCAATGACGCCCCGGACCCGGTCTACAACGACACGCTCGAGCTCGACCTGGGTACGGTGACGCCGTCGCTGGCCGGGCCCAGAAGACCGCAGGACCGCATCGATCTGCCAAACGTCAGGAAAAACTTCCTGGATACGCTGGGGGCCGAGCCGAAGACAGCCGCCTACGACGGCGGAACCCTGCGGGATGGCGCGGTGGTGATCGCGGCGATCACTTCGTGCACCAACACCTCGAACCCGTCGGTGATGCTGGCAGCCGGACTGCTGGCGAAAAAGGCCGCGGCGAAGGGATTAAAGACCCAGCCGTGGGTGAAGACATCGCTTGCGCCAGGTTCGAAAGTTGTCATGGATTATTTCGAAGCCGCCGGCGTGATTCCCGCCATGGAATCCCTGGGCTTCCACCTGGTGGGCTACGGCTGCACCACCTGCATCGGCAACAGCGGTCCGCTGCCCGACGCGGTGGCCGAGGCCGTCACCAATGGCAAGCTCACCGTAGCGGCGGTGCTCAGCGGCAACCGTAACTTCGAAGGCCGCGTAAATCCCCTGGTGAAAGCAAACTATCTGGCTTCCCCGCCCCTGGTGGTGGCCTACGCCATCGCCGGCCGCGTGGACATCGACCTTAAGAACGATCCCCTTGGAGTGGGCAGCGACGGCCAGCCCGTCTACCTGCGCGACATCTGGCCCACCAACGAAGAGATCCAGCAGACGGTGGCCTCCAGCGTCCGCCAGGAGATGTTTGAAAAGGAATATTCGGTGGTGTTTGAAGGCGATGAGCAATGGCGCAACGTCAAGACCGCCACCGGCGACCTGTTCAGTTGGGATGAACAATCCACCTATATCCGGCGTCCGCCCTACTTCGACGAAATGGTGGATCCTTCCACGCCGGTAGCCGATCTCGCCGGACTGCGGGTATTGGCAAAACTGGGCGACTCCATCACCACCGACCACATTTCACCGGCGGGCAACATCGCAAAAACCAGTCCGGCCGCCAAGTACCTGTTGGACAACGCCGTGGCGCCGCAGGATTTTAATCAGTACGGAGCGCGGCGCGGCAATCATGAGGTGATGGTGCGCGGCACGCTGGCCAACATCCGGCTGCGCAACGAAATGGCGCCGGGCACCGAAGGCGCCTGGACCACACATCAGCCAACCGGGGAGCAGATGTTCATCTACGATGCCTCGCTCAAGTACCGGGAGGAGGGCGTGGGCCTGCTGATTCTGGCCGGCAAGGAATACGGCTCAGGCTCTTCGCGCGACTGGGCGGCCAAGGGCGTTCAGCTTCTGGGCGTGAAGGCGGTGATCGCTGAAAGCTACGAACGCATCCACCGTTCGAACCTCGTCGGCATGGGCGTGCTCCCGCTGCAGTTTGAAGCGGGCGCCACGCGCGACACGCTGGGCCTCACCGGCACGGAGACTTACTTCATCGAGGGCGTAAAGGAAGGCATGGCTTCCAGCAAGCGGGCGATGGTGCGCGCCGTAGCCGCCGACGGCAGTGAGAAACGCTTCGTGGTGGTGGTGCGGGTGGATACGCCTACCGAAGCCGAATACTATCGCGCGGGCGGGATTCTGCCCTTCGTGCTGCGCCAGTTGGCGGCCAAGCCGGTGGTGGCTACCGCGTAAGTTTTCGCATCAGCAGATCCGGCATTTGCGAGTACTCCGGAATATAAAGCACATCGAAGCCGGCCGCGCGCCCGCTGGCCAGGCCGGCTTCGGAATCTTCCACCACCAGCGCGCGATCGGCGCCCAGCCGCGAGGCCGCCGTCCGGTAGGGCTCAGGCGACGGCTTCACCGCGGTGACGTCATCCCGGCAGACGATCGTATCGAAACACTCCCGCACTCCCGCCCGTCCAAGAATCGGAAACACGTGCGCCTGGCGGGCTGAGCTTACAATCGCCAGCCGGTATTCGGCCAACGCCCGCAGCAGTTCCTTCACGCCCTCGCTCATCACCTCGGTCTGCATCACCCGTTCACGAAACAGGTCGTTCTTCGCTGGGTATATCGATTGCATCGTGTCGAAGGGCACCGCCGGATCGGCCAGCCGCCGCATCGTCTCAATCAGCCCGTCACCGGAGTGGCCGCGCAGGCGCGTGTTGTATGTTTCCCAGTCGATCCGCACGCCGAGCGGAGCGGCCAGTTCCCGCCAGCAGGCAAAATGCAGCGGCTCGCTATCGATCAGCACGCCGTCAAAATCGAATAGAATCGCGTCGTAGCGCATCTTGCTCCACTCCAGGATGCCGCAACGCAACGCCGCCTACCAGGTGAACCGGGCGTTCAACTGCACCACCCGCATGCCTCCCGCGCCATTGATCTCCCCGAAAGTGGCCGAGTTGAGATCGGCCGTCGGGCCATTGTAATTCACATGGTTCAACGAGTTGAACATGTCGGCGCGGATCTGCAGATTCATACTCTCGCGAATGCGGAAATTCTTGCTCAGCGCCACGTCCACAGTCCAGGTGCCCGGGTTGCGCAGGAAACCGTTCGCCACGTTGCCGGGCCGCACTGCGATGCGCGTTGTGGGATCCACCGGCACCGCGGCAAACGCCGCCCGATTGGTGTAGAGCAACGAACACCGCCCGCCCACCACGCAGCGAGAGGTGGAGTTATTCTCCCAATTGTCGAAAACAGGGGCCACCCGGTTCGCCGAATGATCGGGCCGGCAGTGGTATTCCGAAGCACAGGGCTGCGTGATCGTGAACGGTTCCCCGCTGCGCGAACTCAGGATGCCAGCCACCTCCCATCCACCCAGCACCGTCCTCGTCAACGGATGCAGATTGGCCAGCCGCGGAAGATTGTACACCCAGTCGGCCAGGAACCGGTGCTTAGCGTCCCCGCTGTTCGGGCCCCGGTCGATGCCCAGATTGTGGAAGTCCTGCAGGTTAATCGCCGGATCGGATCCGTAGTAGGCGCCGATATCGCCGCCCGTCACCCCCAGTCCCTTGCCCCATGTGTAGTGCAGATCCAGCGCGAAGTTCCCGCTCAGACGCTTGCGGAACGAACTCTGCCAGCCATTGTAGACAGTGTTCTGGGAATGGTCCACGTAGTAGGGGCCGCCGAAGAGAACGTTCGGATTCGGGCGGATGCCCGTCAGCCGGTCTGGCAGATTCACACGCCGGTGCAGAAGGAACTTGACACCCCGCACGCCGACGAAGCCCGTCTCGAACATCATCGTCGAACTCAGCGAGTGCTGGATGTTGAATTGATAGTGCATCGAATAGGGATTCTGCAAGCCGGGGTTAAACACGGAAAATGGGAACCGCACCCCTGTGCGCGCGTTCTGCTGTTCCACCAGCGCGCGCAGTTCGTCCGTGTAGCGAGGGAACTGCAGGCCCAGTTCGCGCGCCTCGCCAAGGCTCCACCGCGTGCGGAAGGGTACCACCGGATGGGCCACCGCCTGGCGCATCGCCCCGGGCATCTGCGGGCTAAACAATGCCCCAAAGCCCCCGCGAAACACCGTCTTGCCCTTGGCGTCCGGGTTGTAGGCGAAGCCGAAACGCGGTCCAAGGTTCACCCACGGATCGTGCGCGTAGGGATTGTTCGGATCCCGGTAGGCCCCGAAATCGAGCTTTTGCCAATCGCTCGGCGGCGTCAGGTTATAGAAGCCCACCGGCACATCGCCCGCCGCCTTTGCCGTGGCATTGGAATAGAAATCCCAGCGCAGCCCCAGGTTCAGCACAAGTTTCGGTGTCACCCGCCAGTCGTCCTGCGCGAATATGCCAAACTCATACATTCGCGATGTGTACAGCGGCGAGCCGAACGTCGGCGTCACCTGGCTGGGAATGTTGGCCAGAAAGTCCGCCTTGTTTTGGAAGGAGAACGACGGATTCTCCGGGTTACTGCGGAATCCCCCGTAGAACATGTATCGTCCGCCGAACTTGAACGAATGTTTGCCCGTGTGACGGGCGATCTTCTGGTCCAGGCTGTAGGTGGTGCCGTCCATGTCCCAGATCTCGGCCGAGCCCAGTCCAAAGCCCGAGGGACCGGCGACGCTGATCCGGGGCAGGCTACGGTCCCACGGCGCAATCTCCGGCTTGTTGCCGGGATCCCGCAGCGTGAAATATCCGTCCAGACGAGCCATGTCGCTGAAGTTGTAGCCGAACCGGGTTTCTGACGTCCAGGTCGCTCTTGCCAGAGTGAAACTCGCCGAGAGCCTGTCCTGGACGTATTCATACGTGCGGTCATTGGCCGGCATGTAGTTCGGATCGAGACCGAAAGGCCGCATTCGCGTGTAGTTCACCGCAAGATTGCTGGAATCTGTCACGCGGTAGTCGCCCTTGATGATCGTGTGATTCTCTTTGCTGGTTGCGTTGCGGATGCCTTCAAACCCCGCGATGTCATCGTTAATCGGCACGTTCGCAGCCGGCAGAAGATCCAGCATCAGCCGTGTTTCGGCAAACGGCAGCGCCCGCAGAATTTCGCTCCGGTACGATGCCGTTGGCACCGTGCCGTTGACGCGCCGCGACGCCGATTCCCGGTATCCCTCGTACGCTCCGAAGATAAAAAGCCGGTCCCGGATGATGCGCCCGCCCGCCGATGCCCCAAATTGATTGAAGACGATGCGGGGTCTCGGAATCGTCGCCCCAGAGGCCGTCCTCGCCGCAACAAACGGATTGCGCGCGTTGAGCGCATGCGACTGGTAGTTCTCAAAAAGCGACCCGTGCCACTGGTTTGAGCCCGACTTGGCGATCACGTTCACCTGGCCGCCGAGTACGCCGCCATATTCGGCCGGCAGAATGCCGCGCACCAACTGCACCTCCTGCACCGCGTCGATACTCATCACGTCGATGTAGTTCCGCGCGCCATACTGCGCCATCCCCCGCTGCTCGGGATACGAGTTCGCATCCGTGCCGTCCACGCTGATTCCCGTCCCGCTCGATCCCACACCGTTGATGCGCAGATTCCGGTTGCTGCCAATATCCACGCCCGTCGCCAGCCGCAGCACACTGCTCACGTTCCGCCGTCCAAGCGGAAGTTCGGTGACCTTGAAGCCTTCAAAAGTCTGCAGTTGCTCAGAGGAGGCCGTGCTCACCAGCGCCGCCAGCCCTTCCACCGTTACCGTCTCTGAAAGCGCCCCAACTTCCAACGTCAACGTCTGGCGCACCGTCTGGCCGGAGGATAGTTCCATGCCCTTGCTTTCGAAACGCTTGAACCCGGTGGCTTCCACCCGCACGGTGTAGGAGCCAACGCGAAGGAAGTCAAACGCCACCTCACCCGATTGGCTGGTATTACGCGTCAGCGCCGCACCCGTTTCTTCGTGTATCAGCGTGACCGGCGCCGATGGCACCACCGCACCCGTGGTATCGGACACCGTCCCGTAAAAGGTGGCCGTCGTCACCTGCGCAATCGCGCAGCAGGCAGGCAGGCATAACGCCAACAGCCGTGTTGTACCGGAAATCTTCGACATGGTTCCCTCTTTGCCACTCGATAATTTGAACTGCAGATCCAATGCGGTCTGTAATTATATACAATCCACTCGCCGCGCGTAGTCGGGGCGTTGATACCCGCGGAAAGCTGCCAGCCGCAACCGGCGCTTATGCTAGATTGGAGACTTCATGACTGCCAGCGCCGTCCCGCTCCTCCAGACCCCTCTCAATTCCGCCCACCGCAAACTGGGCGCGCGCATGGTCGACTTTGGCGGCTGGGACATGCCCGTCCAATATTCGTCCATCCTCGAAGAGCACCATGCCGTCCGCCGCGCGGTGGGTCTGTTCGACGTCAGCCACATGGGCGAAATCGACATCCGCGGTCCCCAGGCTTTTCAACTGGTGGACTATGTGACCCCGAACGCCGTTTCCCGGCTGAAAAACGGACAGGCTCACTACTCAGCCCTGCTTTACGAACACGGCGGCTTCGTTGACGACATCCTGGTGCACAAGGTCGCCGACGATCACTACTTCCTTTGCGTCAATGCCTCCAACCAGGACAAGGATTTTGAACACATCCGGCAGCACAACACTTTCGATTGCCAGGTGGATTTCTCCAGTCCCAGCTACGCCCAACTCGCCGTGCAGGGACCCAGGTCCGTGGAGACGCTTCAGAAACTCACTGCCACCGATCTGAACGCGCTTAAGTATTATCATTTCACCGACGGCGAGGTTTCCGGCGTTCCCGCGCGCATTGCCCGCAGCGGCTACACCGGCGAGATCGGCTTTGAGATCTATTTCCAACCCGCATCGGCCGAAAAGCTGTGGACCGGGTTACTGGCCGCGGGCGAGGAATTCGGCATTAAACCGGCCGGCCTCGGCGCCCGCAATACGCTGCGGCTGGAATGCGCAATGGCCCTTTACGGCCACGAAATCACGGCCAGCATCAACCCCCTCGAAGCAGGACTCGGCCGAATGGTCAAGTTCGACAAGGGCGATTTCATCGGCCGCCAGGCCTTGCTGCAACAACAGGAAAAAGGCGTCACCCGCCTTCTCACCGGCTTTGAGATGACCGGCCGCGGCATCGGACGCGACGGCTATGAGATCCATGCCGGCGCCTCACCGGCGGGCTGGGTCACCTCCGGCGGACCTTCTCCTACCCTCAACAAGAACATCGGTCTCTGCTATCTGCCCGTGTCCCACGCCCAACCCGGCCGGACCATCCAGATCCTCATCCGGAATCAGCCCGTCGACGCCGTGACCCGGCCGATTCCCTTCTACAAAAGAGCGAGCTAAAGAGCAACAATGTATCCGGAAAATCTTCGTTACACGAAAGAACATGAGTGGGTGCGCGTTGAAGGCGATTCGGGCGTCATCGGCATCACTCACCACGCCCAGAATGAACTTGGCGACATCGTTTACGTCGACCTGCCCAAAGTCGGAGCCGCGGCCGAACAGGGCAAAACCATCGGCTCGGTGGAATCCGTGAAAGCCGTCTCCGATATCTACTCCCCTGTCTCGGGAGAGGTGATCGAAATCAATGAAGCGCTCACCCAGTCGCCTGAGAAACTCAACGAGGACCCGCACGGCGAGGCGTGGCTGGTGAAGATCCGGCTTTCGGCGCCGGAAGAAATAAACTCGCTGATGAGCGCCTCCGATTATCAAACATACATAGGAGAGTAAAACCCCAGTTGCGATACCTACCGAAGTCCGATGGCGAGCGCCGTCAGATGCTCGCCGCCATAGGTCTGAACTCGCTTGAGGACCTTTACGCGCACCTGCCCGGGGAAGTGCTCCTGAACCGGCCGCTCGATTTGCCGCCTGGCAAGTCCGAATACGAGATCATCGACTATTTCCGCCGCCAGGGCGACAGGAACGCCGTGGGCTATGCCAGCTTCCTCGGCGCGGGCGCCTACGCCCATTTCCGCCCCGTGCTGTGCGACGTGGTGGCCTCGCGCGGCGAGTTCCTCACGTCTTATACGCCGTATCAGGCCGAGATGGCGCAAGGCACGCTCACCACCATCTTCGAGTTTCAGACCATGGTGTGCCAGCTCACCGGGATGGATGTCGCCAACGCCTCCATGTATGACGGCTCCACCGCCGCGCCTGAAGCCGCCATGATGGCGGTGCGCGTTACCGGCCGCCATAAGATCCTGGCGTCCAGGGGACTTCACCCGGAATACCGCACCGTATTGGGAACTTACTTCCGCTACGAAGGCGGCCCCGTCGTCGAATTTGGCTACGACGCCGCCACCGGCCAGCTCGACTGGGCCGATCTGGAATCGAAGCTTGACGGCGACACCGCCGCCGTCCTCATTCAATCCCCGAATTTCTTCGGCTGCATCGAAGATTGGAAAAGGGCGGCGGAACTGGCCCACAAACACGGCGCCCTGCTGGTCTACATGTTCAGCGAAGCGGTCTCGCTGGGCCTGCTGGAGCCGCCGCGCGATGCCGACATCGTCGCCGGCGAACTGCAATCGTTCGCCCATCCGCCCAGCTACGGCGGCCCCTACGCCGGCATCATCGCCACCCGCGAGAAGTTTCTGCGCCAACTGCCCGGACGCCTGGTGGGCGAAACCAAGGACTCCAACGGCAACCGCGCCTTCTGCCTTACCCTTTCCACCCGCGAGCAACACATCCGCCGGGAGAAAGCCACATCGAACATCTGCACCAACCAGGCGCTCATCGCCCTGATGGCCACCGTGTTCATGTCCGTCTACGGCAAGGAAGGTTTGCGTGAACTGGCGCATCAGAATCTCTCCAAGGCGCATTACCTTGCCAGCGGCCTCGATCGCCGCTTCTCCGCCCCCTTCTTCAACGAATTCGTCGTCCGCACGAACGGAAAAACGCCGGAAGCCATCAACGCGACGCTGCTCGAACAGAAGATCGCCGGCGGCCTCCCGCTTGGCCGCTTCTACCCCGAACTTTCCGATTGTGTGCTGCTGTGCGCCACCGAAATGTCAAAGCGCGAGCACATGGATACGGTGCGAAAAGCATTCCTATAGAGCCATTCAATGCCAGGAAAAACAAGACAGCACATCAGCCAGAACGAGTCGCTTCTGTTTGAAATCAGCTCACCGGGCAAACAAGGCTACCAGTTGCCCGATCTCGACGTGCCTGCCGTCGATCCCGCCGAAGCCCTGGGCGCCGCCCGGGCTGAAATCGAGGACTTCCCCGAAGTCAGCGAAATCGAGGTGATCCGCCACTTCACGCGCCTCTCCAGTTGGAACTATGCCATCGATCTCGGCATGTTCCCGCTCGGTTCCTGCACGATGAAATATAACCCGCGCGTGAACGAACACGTGGCGCGGACCGAAGGCCTGATGTGGGCGCATCCCTACCAGCCCGCTTCGCTTTCCCAGGGAGCCATGGAAGTGATGGCGCAACTGGAATCGGCCCTTGCCGAGATCACCGGCATGGACGCGGTCACGCTTGAGCCCGCCGCCGGCGCGCACGGCGAACTCACCGGCGTGCTGCTCATCCGCGCCCTGCTCGAAGCCCGCGGCAATCCGCGAAAGCGCGTCATCATCCCGGACTCGGCGCACGGAACCAATCCCGCCACCGCCGCCATCGCCGGCTACACCGTCGAGAACCTGAAGTCCAACGCCGAAGGCGCGGTCGATCCGGCCGAGTTGGCCCGGCTGGTCAACGACGACACCGCCGCGCTGATGGTCACCAATCCCAACACGGTCGGCATCTTTGAAAAGGACATCAGCAGAGTCACCGAAATCATGCATTCCAAAGGCGCCCTGGTCTATATGGACGGCGCCAATATGAACGCGCTGGTCGGCATTGCGCGGCCCGGTGACTTCGGCGTCGACGTCATGCACCTGAACCTGCATAAGACGTTCTCCACGCCGCATGGCGGTGGCGGTCCCGGATCGGGCGCCGTGGTGGTGAAGAAACATCTGGAACCGTTCCTGCCCTTCCCTCGCCTCAAGCGTCTGGCTGATGCCTGGGAATGGGATTACGACCGCCCTCAGTCCATCGGCAAGGTGCGCGCCTTCTACGGCAACTTCGGCGTGCTCATCCGCGCGCTGGCCTACATCATGGCCCACGGCGGTCCGGGGCTTAAGCAGGCCACACTCGATGCGCTGCTGAACGCCAACTACATCCGCAAAGGCATCGAGGGCTACTACGACATGCCCTACACCAGCCCCAGCATGCATGAATGCGTCTTCAGTCATGACCGCCAGGCCGCCCTCGGCGTCAAGACCGGCGACATCGCCAAGCGCCTCATCGACTACGGCTTCCATCCCTACACCGTCAGCTTTCCGCTCATCGTTCACGGCGCGCTGATGATTGAGCCCACCGAAACCGAAAGCAAACAGGAGCTGGACCTCTTTATTGAAGCGATGATCGCCATCGCAAAGGAAGTGGAAACGAACCCGAAGCTGGTGCTCGATGCGCCGCACTGCACCCGCACGCCGCGCGTGGACGAGGTGTTGGCCGCGCGCAAACCAGTGCTGCGCTGGAAGCCCTAACGCCTTGCGGGACCTTGTCGCAGTTGTTCTATTCGTACTTCTGATCAGGGTCCCTTTTCTCAATCAGGCAATTCAGGGCGACGACGTCAACTACCTCACCGCTGCCCAACACGCGCAGATCGATCCGGCCCATCCCGGCCACGCGGAATTTATCTTCATGGGAAAGAAGGTCTCCATGCGAGGCCATCCGCACCCTCCGCTCAACGCCTGGTGCCTGGCCGCGCTGCTGGCCGTTACCGGCGACGTGAACGAAGTGAACTACCACGCCGTTTACATCGCCTTCTCGCTCATCGCCGCCGTCGGCGCCCTTTCGCTCGCCCGCCGCTTCACGCCGCATCCGCTTCTCACCACTCTGCTGGTGCTGGCCACACCTGCGTTTGTCATCAACGGCAATTCGTTCGAAAGCGATCTTCCGTTCTTCGCCTTCTGGCTGGCATCAGCCGCGTTCTTCATCAAGGCCGTCGACACCCGTTCCGCCGTCTGGTTGGGCGCGGCATGTCTGGCGATGCCTCTGGCCGCGATGGCCGCGTTTCAATCCGTGGTCCTGGTTCCCATTCTCGGCCTCTATCTCTGGCGGCAGGAAAAGGCGTGGAAACCCGCGTGGACCACCTTGGCCGTCATCCCTGCAACCCTTGCCGGTTGGCAGCTCTTCGAAAAACTGACGTCGCAGACACTGCCCGCCGAAGTGCTGGCCGGCTACTTCCAAAGCTACGGATTGCAGCGCCTGGAAAACAAGTTGCGCAACGCCGCGGCGCTCACCACCCATGCCGGATGGATCCTCTTCCCGGTCCTTACCTTTCTGGCCTTCCGGTCTCACACCGTCTTCATCGCGATCGCCACGGCCGCGGCGGCATGGTGGCTTGATCCCAATCCTCTCTTCTGGATCCCGTTTGGCTGCGGACTGATGTTGCTCGGCTGGTGCTGGCAGCACCGCGGCGATTTCCTGGCGCAATGGGTGCTGGTGTTTTTCGGCGCCGCTCTGATCCTGTTCTTCGCCGGCTCGGCGCGCTATCTGCTCCCCATCGCCGCCCCGGTGGCGATGCTGGCGGCCCGCCACTCCAGCCGCATGGTGCTCCTCTCGGCGCTCGCCTGCCAACTTTTGCTCGGTCTCGCGCTGGCAAAGGTGAACTACGACCATTGGAACGGCTATCGCGCCATTGCCGCCACCCACGAAGGCGACTGGCATCAGAAACGTCTCTGGGTCAACGCCGAGATGGGGCTGCGCTTCTACACCGAATCCCTCGGCGCACTGCCCATGCAGCAGGGCCAGGCCGTGCGGCCCGGAGAACTGGTGGTGCAAAGCAAGTTGTTGCTGCCGGTTCCCTTTACCACCGGAGGCGGAATCGCGACGTCCGTCGCCAGACACGAAATCACATCCGCTCTCCCGCTGCGGATCATCGGCGTCAACGCACGGTCCGGCTACAGCGACGCAAGCCGGGGGTTTCGTCCCTTCGACATCACCACTGAGCCCATCGACACGGTGGAGGTGCTAGGCATCGTTGAGCGCAAGCCCGTACTCTCCTTCCTTCCCATGAATGCGCCCGAAGCCGCCCAGCAAATCGTCAGCGGCCTCCATTCGTTGGAGGACAACCGTTACCGCTGGATGGCCAGGCGCGCCGTACTGCTGTTGAAAAAACCCGCCGCGCCCTCACCGTTGAAAGTGGAGTTCTTCATTCCCGGACAGGCCCCTGCCCGCCAGATCACGCTGACGCTGGATGGAACCGAAGTCAGCCGGCAGTCCTACTCAAACTCGGGCGCGTTCACCGTGGAGACGAGCCCTTTGATGCCAAGCGGCGAATCGGCCACGCTCACGTTGGAAGTGGACAAAACTTTCTCGGTCCCCGGTGACCACAGGGAATTGGGGATCATCATCGCCTCGGCGGGATTCCGCTGACCACGCGGGCGCGCGATGGCCACCACGGCCTTTTTGGTGAACGAGACCGCGCTCCAGATCACGTTCAGCCGCAGCAGGTCGCCGCGGCACAACAGCACCTGGCGCCGCAGCATGCGCTTGAGAAAATGCATGTCGGATTTGGCCAGGCGCATCGCCTCATCGGGATTTCCCACGCGCGGGTGATCGCAACGTTTCAGCCGCATCGCCAAAACAGCACCGTCGGTCTCCATCATTGAGCCCTCGGCGTTCCGGATGCGGCCCGCCATGCCCGTTCGCTCGATCATGCCCGCCTCGGCCACACAGCCCGAGAACGAAAGATCGATGCCCACCTTCGCCCGTTCCAGGTCGATGTTGGGCGCAATGGCGTGCGTCATGTGGAATCGCCGCCAAAGGAAGCGCAACCCGATATCGTGCGTCGCCGCTCCCACCCATACCGGCTTGCCCTCCACCTCATCCCCGGTTTTCCAGATCCGCAGGTGATGCCGCTTCGTATAAGTGTTAAGCCCACGCTGATATTGCCGGTCCGCATACCGGTCATACAGCTTCATGCGCGACATCGGCTGATTGGGATGGTAGCTCTGTTCGAACACGTTTCGCGCGCTGCGAAATACGTCGCGGATCCCGGCCTCGCGCGCCTGATCCCAACCTGACCGTTCGAAGGCTTCATCCAATTCCTCCTCTGTCGCCAGAAATACCAGGTTCACCACATCGGCCGGCTTTCCTTTCTTGGACAACACCTGCGCCGGAATCATCGAAGGTTCCAAGGCCGGAGGAGACTCCGCCTTCCATACCCCGGCCGGCTCCAATTGAAGCGGATCGGTCAACGTCAGCCAGAGATCCGTGCCCGTCGGCAGCCGAATTTCAGGCTGAGGAAAAAAAGGAAAAGCCGACTGCCAGATGTGCCGCCCTGGATTCGGTATCGGATTGAGAAAGGCCAGTTGAAAGATCCGGTAACTGATGAACGTCTGGGGGACCTCGGTGGCCAGTGTGCCGCGAACGACGCCAGTTTTGCTGACCGACTCGCGGGCATTTTCCACCGCCGACACACGCGCCCGAAAGCCCACCGCTTCCCTGCCCCGCGGATGAAACATCGTGAAGGCCAGATCAAGCGATGCCCGTTCCCGCCGGATTCCGAATCCGACTTTGTGCACCGCACGCACGCGGCCGCTCAACGTGGTGCGCGCCGGCATCAGGACTTCGCCGTCCAGCTCAATTGGCGCCACCAGTGCGGCCTCCAACAAATCACCAACCTGGGCCCGGTCCGAACTCACCGGATGCAGAAGGCGGACACAGAACGTGCTACCGGCAGGCAGTTCCGCCGCTTGCGACATGGCTGTCAGCAAGAAAAGCCAGATCGATAATTGGCGCATCGTTTCCTGTCAGCATATAACAATCCGCGGTGGTGTGCGATAACGGAAGTTTCATGTCTGATTCAAATCGATTGATTGAAGGCAACCCCGCCGCCGCCGTTCGCCTTCACGTCTACGAAGATCTGCAATGCGGAGACTGCGCGCGCCTGCAGAAACTGATTGACGAGCGAATCCTGCCCGCCCTCGGAAAGCGGATCGCCGTGGAGTACTTTGACTTCCCCCTGCCCAAGCACAACTGGGCCAGGGCGGCCGCCATCGCCGCCAGGCACTTTGAGCGCATCAGCGCAAAGGCCGGCGGCGCTTTCCGGCGCGAAGTGGTGGGCAACATCGCGCAGGTCAGCGCATCCTCGATCGAAACCTGGATTCGCGTTTTTGCCCGCTACCACAGCCTGGACGGCGGCGCCGCAATCGCCGCGTTGTCTGAGGCGGAACTGGCCGCCGCGGTGGATCGCGACATCGGCAGCGGCATCGACCGCGGAGTGCGAAAAACGCCCACCGTTTTTCTCGGCTCCATCGCATTTATCGAAACGTTCGTCTATGAGGATCTTGCCACCATGATCGAATCGGCGCTGCGCCGGGAGGAAAGCAGGTGAAACCCGTTGCGATTGTCACAGGAGCCAGCCGCGGCATCGGACGCGGGATTGCCGCTGACCTGGCGCGCACGCACCAGGTCATTGGCACATACCGCGGGAACCGCGAAGCCGCCGAATCGCTGCGCGCCGAAACCGGATGCGAAGTGGTGATGTCAGACATCGCCTCACCACAGGACCGCGCGGCGCTCATCGCCTTCGCCAAAGACAAATTCGGACGGCTTGATCTGCTGGTCAACAACGCCGGAATCACACAGCGCGTGCGGGCCGATATCGTGGACGCGGGCGAGGAGAGCTTCGACGAATTGATCGGAACGAACCTGAAGGGACCGCACTTTCTCACCCAGCTTGCCGCCCGATGGATGCTGGAACAGGGTACGGGCCGCATCGTCTTCATCACCTCCATCTCCGCCTATGCGGCCTCCCTCAACCGCGCCGAGTACTGCATGTCGAAAGCCGCCCTCAGCATGAGCGTCGCGCTGTGGGCCGCGCGCCTGGCCCCGCATGGCATCGGCGTTTTCGAAATCCGCCCCGGCGTCATCCGCACCGACATGATTAAGACCGTGGAGTCTCTTTATGAGGAGCGCATCGCCAACGGCCTGGTCCCCCAGCGCCGGATGGGCGAAGCCGCCGACGTGGCGCGCGCCGTGCGGGCGCTGGCCGATGGACTGCTGGACTACGCCGCCGGACAGATCCTCAACGTCGACGGCGGCTTTCACCTGCGCACGTTGTGACTTCCGGGCTGTGTTAACGTAGAGGGTTACTTTTCACAAGGAGCTCCCTTCGAATGAAGAAAGCGTTCTACGGCTGGTGGGTCGTCGCTGCCTGCTTCCTCACCTTTGGCATTTCCACCGGCGTGCCCTACTACAACATCGCTTTCTTTTTTGACTATTTTCGCGACGATCACTCCTGGCCCATCAGCTTCGTCACCATGGGACCGCCGATCGCCGTCATCCTCACCATCTGGGCGGGCCCTTTCATCGTGCCCAAGGTAAGTCCGCGTCTGCTCATCATCGTTGGCACCGGCATGACCTTTTGCGCCTTCCAGTGGTTCTCCAGGCTGAGCGGATCGCAGTGGGAATACTACGCCGCCTGGTGCGTGTATATGGTGGGCTATTTTCTGGCCGGCCCCATCCCGCACCAGATCATCATTTCCAACTGGTTCAAAGAGAAGCGCGGCACGGCCATGGGAATCACTTACGTGGGAGTGGCCGTCATCGGCTCCATCGGCAACAAACTGGGCCCCTGGATGGCCGCAAGGATGCCCTACACCGATGCGCTGCAGTACATGGGCTTCGTGTTGCTGCTGGCCTGGCCGATCGCCCTTTTCATGATCAAGGATAAGCCCGAGGACGTGGGACAGTTCCCCGACGGGAAGGATCATCCGCCGGTGGAAGTGCCCGCCACCGTGGCCGCCAAGACCGCCAGCCCCGCCGGCGCCCGTACGTTCGCCGACCTCATGAGCCACTCCTCGTTCTGGCTACTGCTGGTGGGAAGCGCCGCCTCCATCGGCTCCATCTCGGCCGTGAACTTCCACATGAAGTTTGTCTTTGAGTCCCAGGGCTTCACCGACCAGGCGGCGCGCAACGCCATCTGGAGCGAGGCTTCGTTCTGGGTTTTGTGGTCCAGTATCGCCGGGCGTCTTTTGGCCGGTTATCTCGCCGACAAGCTGCCCCGGAAATGGGTGATGCTGGTGACCTACCTCGTGGTGGCCGTCGCCATACCGTCGCTGTTCCTCGTCCGCCCCGAACAAAGCGGTTTCGTCTATCTGTTCGCGCTGGTCTTCGGCTTCGCCATGGGCGCCGACTATATGTTGATTCCGCTGATGGCCGCCGATCAGTTCGGCCTGGCATCGCTGCCCAAGGCCATGTCCGCCATTCTGCCCACCGATACCATCGCGCAGTTCTGGTGGCCCAATCTCATCGCCAGATTGCGCGACGCGCTGGGCGGTGATTACTACACGGCGATGCTGGCTGTATTCGGAACGGCGTTCCTGGGCGCGGTGGCCATCGGTCTTCTTCCCCGCCACCGCACACGCGACGCCGGCGGTTCGTAATTCAGGTTCGTGATCTACAGAGATGCGTCACTTCAACTACAAGAACCTCGAGGAGCTGAAGCAGGACCGCGACAAGCTCAGCCTTCAGCACGTCCATTTCGAAGAGAATCCGGAACAGGTTAAGTCCGTGCTCGCCCGGCCCGTCGCGGTCGGCGGCTTTCAGGTGGGCAACTCCATCGCCATCCATCCCATGGAAGGCTGCGATGGGACGCTGGACGGCAAGCCGGATGAGCTTACCTTCCGGCGCTACGAACGCTTCGGCCGCGGCGGCGCCAAGCTGATCTGGTTTGAAGCCACCGCGGTGCGCCAGGATGGGCGCGCCAACACGCGCCAGCTTTGGATCCACGAAGGTTCGCTCAGCGAGATGGCGCGCCTGCTGGAAGTCACCCTCGCCGGCCATCGCCAGGTGTTCGGCAACGCCGACGACGTGCTGGCGCCGCTGCAGCTCACTCACTCGGGCCGCTACAGCGTGCCGCGCCGCATCATTCCTCATCACAACGCCTCAGTGGACGCCAAGTTCAACGTGCCCGATGACTACCCCGTCATCACCGACGGCGAACTGGAGCGGCTGGAAGACAGCTACGTCGATGCCGCCAAACTCGCCTGGCGCGCCGGCTACACCGCCGTCGACATCAAGGTGACGCACGGCTATCTGCTCAACGAGTTGCTGGGCGCCAAGTTGCGGCCCGGCAACTATGGCGGTTCGCTCGAAAACCGGACGCGCTTCATCCGCAATGTGATGGGCAAAATCCGCGCCGAACTGGGCTCGAAGATGATGCTCTGCATGCGGCTGGGCTGCTTTGAGGGTGTGCCGTATCGCACCGATCCCGAGACCGGCTACGGCGTGCCGATTCCCTACCCCACCCCTTACCCTTACGGCTTCGGCGTGGATGAGAACAACCCGATGAAGGCCGATCTCAGCGAAGTGAAACAGGCCATCGGATGGTTCCGCGATTGGGGCCTGTCGCTGCTCAACGTATCGCTCGGCGTCCCCTACTTCAACCCGCACATCGGACGGCCGTTCGAAAAGCCCGATGATGGCAACTATGAGTCGCCCGAACATCCGCTGATTGGCGTCGACCGGCATTTCCAGATCGCTGGCGAGTTGCAGCGCGCATTTCCCGATCTGCCGATGGTGGGCACAGGCTATAGCTGGCTGCAGGTCTATGCCATTAACGCCGGCGCCCGCAACGTTGCCGATGGCAATATCCGTTTCTTCGGCGCCGGCCGCAACGCGCTGGCTTATCCCTGGTTCGCCAAGGACGCGCTCGAAAAGGGCGTGCTGGATGGCAAACAGGTGTGCCGCACCGTCACCTTCTGCACTTACCTGATGCGGCAGAAGAACCATCCGCTGGGGCAGTACCCTACGGGCTGCCCGCCTTACGACAAGGAAGTCTACGGACCTCTCATCAAGGAGGCTCGCGAGGTGGCTCGCACGGCCAAGAGCTGATGAAACGGCGTGCATCGCCAGAACCCTACGCTTTGTCGACCTAATCTGCTGGTGGTACACCGAAGGTCGGCGAGGTGATGCGTGTACTACTATCGTGTCAAGTGAAGCTCGCCATCTTCCTTCTTCTCTCGCTGCACGCGGCGGATTACTACCCGCCTCCCGATTCGGGGGGCGGATGGCGCACCCGTCCCACCGATCCCCGCTTCCACCCTGTTTTTGAGTACATCCGGACCACCACCAGGCACGGCGGTCTGCTCGTGGTTCACAAAGGCTGGCTAATCTATGAGCGGTACTTCGGCCGCGCCGCCCGCGACGCCACGCCCAACACCGCGTCCTGCGGCAAAATGTTCACCAGCGTCGCTATGGGCATCTACATAGGCGAACACCCGGAGCAATTCCCTGATGGCCTGGATCAGCGCGTCTTCAACGGGAATTATCTGCCGGGAGCAATCGGCGGTCCCCACACCGCCGCCATCCGCCTGGGTCATCTGCTCACCATGACCGCTGGTATCCGGGGAAATAATCCCGGCATCGTGCGCGGGCGCAACGTTAGGCTGGATCCGCCCGGGCCGGACGGCTGGGAAGCGATGCGGGATGAAACCGCCCTGAGCGCCGGGCTATGGTGCAAGCCCGGCGAAGGCTACTCTTACGCAACCTCCTCCATCCACCTTGTTTCCATGATCCTGCGCCATCTCAGCGGCCGCGAACTTGAGCGCCACGTCGAGGAAAAGATCGCCCGCCCCCTCGGTTGGCTCCGCTGGGGATGGGGCTACAAGGACCGGCCCCTGAGCCACACCCCTGGCGGCGGCGGCATTGCCGTTCGCGCCACCGACATGCTTCGCTTCGGATACCTGCTGCTAAGGGAGGGACGCTGGGACGGGCGCCAAATCATCCCTCTCGACTACGTCAGGAAGCTGCGTACAACCTCGCCCTACAATCCCCACACGCCCTATAGCCTTCAATTTGACGTCGACCCGGCCCGCGGCGTCTTCTGGAAGACAGGCTCGGGCGGCCACGCCCTCTACATCGTCCCCAAATCGGACCTGGTGATCTGGAAATTGGGCGGACGCGATGAACAATACTCCGAAAAGAACACAGGCCTCCCCGAGCCGCCCTACGACGGTTCCCGCGAAGGCTGGCAGTCCACGGTGGACGCCGGGGAGGCGGCCCGCCGCACCTTGCAGATGGCGCTCGCCGCGATGGCCGCCCGGCCCTGATCCATCAAGACGTCAGCAGCGGCTGATCAAGGAACGCCGTCCACCGGTACTCCCGCAGCGGCTTCTCATCGCTCAGCGCCTTTTCCACCGCCATTTCAGCCACCGCGCTCACCACCCACCGGAAATTGTCCGGGCCCACCGATTGCAAATCTGCGTCGGGAACCGGATTGAAGAAATCAACCGCATAGGGAACCCCGTCGCGTATCGCAAACTCAATGGCGTTCAGGTCGGCGCCCGCGGCGCGGCACAGCACCAGGCAATCGCGCACCAGCCGCCCGTGCAGTGCGGGAGCGATCGGGTCGCCGTCCAACACGTAGCGCAGATGCTCGGGTTGGCGCGGGTCATACCGCATCACGTGAACCAGCTTCTGGTTGACCACGTAACAGCGGAAGCACTCCTCGGATGTCACCGCTTCCTGCAGCATCATGCTGCGCGCGCCTGTGTCGTGATAGGCCTTGAAAAATTCCTCGGGACTGTTCACCTGGTATACACTGCCCTGCACACCCGAAGGCTTCAAAACGGCCGGAAATCCCACGTAAGCGAAGATTGCGTCCCAGTCCAGCGGATAGCGCAGGTTGCGCAGCGATTTTTCCGTGGCGCCCGCCGGATGCTGGTAGTGCGGCAGGGCGACAGCCTTCGGCACCGCCAATCCCAGTTTCGAGGCTAGCGTGCCGTTGAAGAACCGGTCCTCGACGCCGGACGAGAACGGGTTGTTGACGACAAATGAACCGGCCATCACGGCATTCTTCATCGCTGCCCGGTAGAAGGGAATTTCGTGTGAGATACGGTCAATGATCACACGATAGCCCGTCGGCTCTCCCATCCGTACGCCATCGAATTTGATCATGTCTGCATGGACATCCGGCGCGTTCATGGAGTTGATGCGATCCATCAGCGCCCAGGGAAAAGTATCTTCCGTGCCAAACAATACACCTATTTTTTTCATATGAGTTCTCACTGGCGAACTCATTGTAGCGAACAGGAATGACGCCGCTGTGACGGACCAACCCTCAGATCCACACCGACTCAAGCGGCAGCCCTTTGGCGCACAGCTCACAGGAATCGCCGTCCATCGAGTAGCGGGCATCCAGCTTGGCCAGGTAGTAAACCGGGATCTCGCCGAAGCCCGGCATCTTCGGCGTCGGCTGATAAACGATCACCGCCAGCCCCACCACCTGCCCGCCGTTGGATTCCACCAGCGACTTCAACTGGCTCAACTTGCGCCCCGAACGCAGGATGTCGTCCACCAGCAGCACCTTCTCGCCCGGCGACTGCGCAAAATACTGCCGGAAGTGCAGCGGGGAATCGTCGGTCTCCTGCTCGGCCCAATACACCTGGTGCGCCCGCAGGGCCTCGCACACGCCATAAGCCACGGGCACGCCGCCGCCGGTGGGCGCGACAACGGAAAGCTCTCCGATCGCCGCGCGAATCTCCGCATTGGCGCGTACCTTGCGGCTCAGTCCCACGCTCAGCGTGCGCAGGTGCTGGTATTGCCGCATGGCCAGCGCCACCTGCAGATATTCGTTGGCATGCAATCCGCTGGGATAAACGAAATGCCCGTGCCGCAGCGCTCCGGTCTGCCGCAACAGCCCAATGACGTCTTCCTGGGAAGGTATTAATTCCATATCGATCAGTGCGCTCCTTTCCCCATCAGAACATACGGGATGGTGCGGATCATGATGCGCCAGTCCAGACCCAGTGACCAGTTGTCGATGTACTGCATGTCCATCCGCATCCAGGTTTCAAAGTCCAACTGGTCGCGGCCTTCCACCGCCCACAGACACGTCAGTCCGGGACGCATCCGCAGCCGGCGCCGCTGCCATCGCTGGTAGCGTTCCACTTCCTCGGGCACCGCCGGCCGCGGCCCGACAATCGACATATCGCCCCTCAACACGTTCCAAAGCTGCGGCCACTCATCGATGGAGAACTTTCGAATCCACCAGCCGATGGCCGTCAGCCGCGGATCGTTGGGAATCTTGAATGCCACTTCCTTGCGGTTCAAATGCGCCAGTCCCGGTTTTAGCTCCTCGGCGTTTTCCACCATGGAGCGGAACTTGTAGAACACGAACCGCCGGCCGTTTAACCCGCACCGCACCTGCCGGAAGATCGCCGGGCCGGGCGAAGTGAGGCGGATCAGCAGCGCGATCAGCGCCATCAGCGGCAGCAGCACCAACAGCGCGGCTGAGGCGATGGCGATATCCAGCAGCCGTTTCACCACCAGCCGCACCTCATCGTGCGGCGCCGCCGCAAACGTCAACAAAGGCGCATCGCCGAAGCGGTCGAGTGAAACCTCGCTATTGACGTGCGGAAAAAAATCGACCGCCACGCGGGTTCGCACTCCCTCTTCGTCGCACAACAGGAACACGTCCTCCAGCGCCGCCAGCCTGGTGCTGTCCACGGCAAACAGGATTTCGTCCACCACCTGCTCCCGCAGCAGCGGCGTGAGCTGCGACAACGGAAGAACCTTGTATTCCTGGTTCAGCCGGATCGTACCCTCCGCCTCTTCATCGTCGGAAAGAAACGCACGAAGCCGGATGGCGTGGTCAGCCGAATGCTCCAGCATCGCGCCCAGCCGCTGCGCCCGCGCCCCGGTTCCGACAATCACCACGTAATGCGGCGCGGCGAACTCGCGCCGGATCACGCCCACCAGCCGGCCCGCTTTCCAGCGGAACAGGCACAGGAATACCCAACTGAAGACCAGGAACAGCGCAAGGAAAGACCGGCTCAGATCCAGCCGCAAAGTGAACTGGAACAGGATTACCGAGATGCCGCCAATGAAACACTGCCGCGTGGTGTCGCGCAGAATCACCCGCGGGTGGGCCGAATCCAGGCGCTCATACACGCCCATCCAGTAGCCCATCAGCACCCAAATGAAAACCGCGAAGCCCAGCAACAGCGCCTTCACCGGCACGCTGAGTTCGAAGATTCTCTCCAGCGGCATCCATACGCGAAGCTGGTAGGCCGCCTCAAACGCAAGGGCCGTCATCAACACATCGGATGCGCCGAAGAGAATCCTCGCCTTCCTGTGATGCCGCCCGTACACCTTGTTCGCTCCCGGTTTCCCAGTCTACATATACATGCCGCCGTTCACGTTCAACACGTGCCCGGTGATATAGCCCGCTTCCTCGCCCGCCAGGAATTTCACCGCCGCCGCCACTTCCTCCGGCCTTCCCATCCGCTTCAGCGGAATGCCGCCGAGGATGCGCTCCTTCACTTCAAGCGAAAGCACCGCCGTCATGTCGGTCTCAATAAAACCGGGCGCCACGGCGTTCACGGTAATGTTGCGGCTGGCCAATTCCTGCGCCAATGACTTGGTGAGGCCGATCAGACCGGCCTTCGCCGCCACGTAGTTGGCCTGGCCCGCGTTGCCCGCCTGCGCCACCACCGAGGCGATGTTGATAATCCGCCCCCAGCGCCCCTTCACCATCGCCGGCAGCACCTGCTGGATACAGGCGAACGCGCTGGAGAGATTCACCTGCAGCACCGATTCGAAATCCTGCCGCTTCATGCGCAGCGCCAGGTTGTCCTTGGTGATAGCGGCGTTGTTCACCAGGATGTGGATGGGCCCGGCCTTGGCCGCCGCCTCGGCGAAAGCCTCCGGAATCAGGTCGGGCATGGTAAGGTCCAATGTAACGGTATGCGCCTCCCCTCCACTCTCCCTGATCTGGCCGGCAACCTCTTCAAGCCTCGCCCCATCGCGGGCGGCCAGAACCAGCCGGCAGCCTTCGCCGGCCAGAGCCAGCGCGCAAGCCTTGCCGATCCCCCGGCTGGCTCCTGTGACAAATGCGGTACGTTGTGACATGGACGAAACCCTGATCCTCCATCATAGTAGAAGGAAGAAGCATCCAAACATCTATGGCCCACAATGATTTGCGCGAGTTCATCCAGGCGCTGGAAAAAAACGGGGAATTGAAGCGCATTCCCTTTGAGGTGGATCCGCACCTGGAAATCACCGAATTCGCCGACCGCTCCGTTAAGAACGGCGGACCCGCGCTGCTGTTTGAAAAACCCAAGGGCAGCGCCGTGCCCGTCCTCATCAACGCCTTTGCCAGCATGCGCCGCATGGAGATCGCACTCGGCGTATCTTCTGTCGACGAAGTGGCCGCGCGCATTGTCGACTACCTGGAGATGCGCATGCCCGAAGGTCTGCTGGGCAAGCTCAAGATGCTGCCCAAACTGGCCGAGATGGGCGCCTTCTTCCCCAAGACCGTCTCCAGCGGCCCGTGCAAGGAAGTGATCCGCCGCGACGGCTTTTCACTCCACGAGTTTCCCGTCCTGCACTGCTGGCCCCAGGACGGCGGACCATTCATCACCCTTCCAATGGTGTTTTCCCACAACCCCGACAACGGCAAGCGCAACTGCGGCATGTACCGCATGCAGGTCTTCGACGCCCGCACCACCGGCATGCACTGGCAGACGCACAAACAGGGAGCCGAACACTACCGCCGCCTGCTGCGCGAAAGAAAACAGGCCAAAATGCCGGTTTCAGTGGCCATCGGATGCGACCCCGCATCCATGTACTCCGCCATTCTGCCGCTGCCGCCCGACCTGGACGAGATGATGATCGCCGGCTTCCTTCGCGGCAGGCCCGTCGAGATGGTGAAGTCGGAAACCAACGACGTGCTGGTGCCGGCCCAGGCTGAAATCGTGCTCGAAGGTCACGTGGTGCTGGGCGAGGTGCGGCGCGAGGGGCCCTTTGGCGATCATACGGGCTTCTATTCGCTCGACGACGACTACCCGGTATTCCACGTCGATTGCATCACGCACCGCAGGAACCCCATCTACGCCACCACCATCGTCGGACCACCGCCCATGGAAGATTACTACATGGGCAAATCGATCGAGCGCATTTTCCTCCCCCTCATGCGCATGCAACTGCCCGAAATCAAGGATATGTGCATGCCCGCCGAGGGCATCTTCCATAACCTGATGCTGGTGAAGATCCGCAAAGCCTACCCCGGCCACGCCCGCAAGGTGATGCACGGCATCTGGGGCCTGGGCCAGGCCATGTTCACCAAGTGTATTGTGGTGGTGGATGACGACGTGGATGTCCAGAACCTCAGCGAGGTGGCCTGGAAAGCGCTCAATAACATCGACCCGCAACGCGACATCGAGTTCGTCATGGGGCCCATCGATTCGCTCGATCACGCCAGCCGTCTGGACAACTACGGCTCCAAGATGGGCATCGACGCCACCAGGAAGTGGCCGCAGGAAGGCTTCACCCGCCGCTGGCCCGACGAGATCGTCATGCCCGCGGAAGTGAAGCAGCGCGTCGGCGAGTTGTGGAAGAAGGCTGGACTTCGATAGCGCCGCATCCGTGTGTTAGAATCAGGGTGAATCATCTGGTGGGTATAGCTCAGTCGGTAGAGCGCTGGATTGTGGTTCCAGATGTCGTGGGTTCAAATCCCACTACCCACCCCACCGTCCCGCCCGTCATGAACCGCCTGCTGCTGGTCCTTTTTGCGCTCTTCGCGCCGTCCCTTCCGGCTCAGCAAATTGTCCGTGGCTTCACTTCTTCCTCCACCCCCCGTCAGCTCGCGCTGGAGCGGAAACTGCGCACCATCCCCGAACCCGGACGTATCCGCAAATACATGAAGCGGATGGCCGATGAGCCGCATCATGCCGGATCAGCCGGATCGAAGGCCGTCGCCCATTATGCCCTGGGCCTGTTGCGCGAATGGGGCCTGGACGCGAAAATCGAAACTTTCGAGACCTTGCTTCCCTATCCCACCACGCAACTGGTGGAGATGACCGCCCCGGTCCTTTACCGGGCGAACCTGCGCGAACCCGTCCTCACCGAGGACAAGGACTCCGCCGACGCCAACCAACTCCCCGCCTTCAACGCCTACTCGGCCTCCGGCGACGTCACCGCGCCATTGGTCTACGTCAACTTCGGCATCGCCGAAGACTATGAACAGCTCCGGCGCATGGGCATCGACGTGAAAGGCAAGATCGTGCTGGCGCGCTACGGAAAAGGCTGGCGCGGCACCAAGCCCAGATTGGCGCAGGAGCGTGGCGCCGTGGGATGCATCATCTATTCCGATCCGAAAGAGGACGGCTTCTACCAGGGTGATGTCTACCCGGCCGGCCGCTTTCGCCCTCCCGGCGGCGTGCAGCGCGGAAGCGTGATGGACATGCCGTTGCACGTCGGCGATCCGCTCACGCCCGGCTGGGCCTCAGTGGCTGGCGCGCGGAGGCTGGCGCGCGAGGACGCCCGCACCATCATGAAAATCCCCGTCATTCCGCTCTCCTCCCGCGATGCCGCGCACCTCATGCGCCAGCTCGGTGGTCCGGTAGCGCCGGAAGGCTGGCGCGGGGCGATGTCGGTCACCTATCACGTCGGACCCGGTCCCGCCACCGTCCACCTCAAGCTGGACTTTGACTGGGCCATCCGCCCCATCCACAATGTGATCGCCACCATCAAAGGATCCGTTTATCCGGATCAGTGGGTGATCTACGGCAATCACCATGACGCCTGGGTAAATGGCGCAAGCGATCCGGTCAGCGGCGCCTCCGCGCTGCTCGAATCGGCGCGTGCGCTGGCGGAGATGCGCAAGACCGGCTGGCAGCCCAAACGCACCATCAAGCTGGCCCTTTGGGATGGCGAGGAGTTCGGTCTCATCGGTTCCACCGAATGGGTGGAAAAGCATCGCGTTTCGCTCGCTGCCAAAGCCGTGGCCTATATCAATTCCGACAGCACCGGAAAAGGGCTGCTGAGCGCCGATGGATCGCCTTTCCTCGATTCCTTCTTCAGCCAGGTCCTTCGTGAGATCCCCTCTCCCGCCGGACGCGGCACGCTTTTCGAATCCGCCCGCGGCACAGCGAGAGATGACCACTTTCACCTCGGATCATTGGGTGCGGGCTCGGACTACGTGCCGTTTCTCGATCACGCCGGAATCTCCAGCCTGAACCTTGGGTTCGGCGGGGAAGCGAGTGGCATCTACCATTCCACCTACGACAGCATCGAGTGGTACAAACGCTTCTCTGATGGGGACTTCACCTATAGCCGTACTCTCAGTGCGCTCACCGCAACGATGCTGACAAGATTGGCCGATGCCGACTTGCTCCCATTCGAATTTAAGCGCCTTGCCCATGCCGTGGGTACATACGCGGACGAGTTGGCCCGCCTGCCGGGCGGGGGAAAATTGGATCTGCAGGAGTTGCGCGCCGAGTTGAGCCGCCTGGCATCGGCGGCCAAGGCTTATGAGATCGAATATCAGGCTGCGCTGGCGCGCGGCGCGCGCGGATCCCCGGAAACCTTGGGCCCACTCAATCAAGCGATTTTCCAGACCGAACGCGCACTCACGCTCGAATCCGGCCTTCCCGGACGCCCCTGGTACAAGCACCAGATCTACGCGCCTGGTGTCCACACCGGCTACTCGGCCAAGACGCTGCCCGCGGTCCGCGAGGCTGCCGAGGCCGGTCAGTGGATGGAAGCCAACCGTCAGGCTCGCGAGGTGGCCAGGGTGCTGCGCGAGTTGGGCGCGCGGCTGGTCTCACTTACCAGGCAACTGCGCACCCTATAGGCCACGATTCTGGCCCCACTGCCCCAGAAAGCTCTCGGTGGCGTCGGCTTCCAGTTGTTTGTCGTATTCGGCCTGCCAGGCTGAGTGTTGCCGGTCTTTGAGCTTCTCCAGCAGTTTGGTCTGCCGCGAAGCCTCGATCAGCGCCAGTTGCTGCTTGCGCGCGGCCTCGTCCAGTTCCGCCACCTCTGCTTCGAGCTTCCGCTTCCTTGATTCCACGGCGTGGCTGTAATTGTCCAGCGACTCCAGGTCCAGGGCCGAAATCGACGGCAGGGCCAGCGTCTGGCGCCGCGAAGCCTCGCGATCCCGCTCAGCCTGTTCCCGCTGTTGCAGCACCGACTGGCGCCGGGCATTCAACTCATCCAGACGGATCCGTTCGGTCTGTTCTTTCTGTCTTCGCCAGGACAGCGCCGCCTCGAGTTGAAACTGGAATTTCTTCATACGGCCAGCAGGTCGGCGATTTTCTTCAGCCCGGCCAGTGTCTCATCGCGCGAGGCGGCATGATGGGAGTCCTGGCGGAGGAACGCGTCAAGTTCGCTTCGCACACGGATGGCCGCGTCCAACTTGGCATTGGATCCCGCGCTGTAGGCCCCCAACAGGATCAGATCCTGCGCCCGCTGATAGGCGGCCATGGCTTCGCGCACGCGCTGCGACCAGGTCTTCTGCTCCGGCGTGGCCACCTGCGACGCCAGCCGGCTCACCGACTGTAAAACGTCGATCGCGGGGTAGTGGCCCATCGCGCCTAACTCGCGCGACAGGATTACGTGGCCGTCCAGAATCGCCCGCACCGCGTCGCAGACAGGCTCATTGAAATCATCGCCCTCCACCAGAACCGTGAAGAAACCCGTGATCGAGCCCTGCGGGAAACTGCCGGCGCGTTCAAACACCTTTGGAAGAAGGTTGAAGACCGAGGGTGTATAGCCCTTCTGGCTGGGTGGTTCGCCCGCCGCAAGACCGATTTCCCGCTGCGCCATCGCCAGCCGCGTCACAGAGTCCATCACCAGTAGTACGTTCTTGCCCTGGTCACGGAAGTACTCCGAAACCGCCAGCGCCAGAAACCCGGCGCGGATTCTCAGCGGCGCCGGCCGGTCACTGGTTGCCACAATCACCACCGAGCGCGCCAGCCCCTCCGGGCCAAGGTCGTTCTCAATGAATCCACGCACCTCGCGGTTACGTTCTCCGATCAGCGCAATCACGCTCACGTCGGCCGAATTGTGGCGCGACATCGCCCCCAGCAGCGTGCTCTTGCCCACTCCGCTGCCTCCGAACAGTCCGATGCGCTGGCCGCGCCCGCAGGGCAGCAGGCTGTCGATGGCCCGTATCCCCGTAATCAGCGGCTCGCGGATCGGCTCGCGCTCCATGGGCCCTGGAGGCGTGCGGAAAAGTTCGTACATCGCCTCGGGCTCAATGGGCGCCTTGCCGTCAATCGGCTTTCCGAATCCGTCCAACACCCTGCCCAGCAGACTCGGCCCCACCGCAACCTTCGCATCCTCGCCCCGCGCAATGATCTTATCGCCCAGTTGCAGCCCATCGGTCTCCTCCAGCGGCATCGACAGCACCCGGCCGTTTCGAAACCCAACCACCTGCAGCCGGATTCGCCTTCCAGCCGAGGTGACAACGTCGCAGAAGTCCCCCACCGCGGCCGCCGGTCCGGCTGACTCCACCAGCAGCCCCACCAGCGCCGTCACGGTTCCAGTCCAGCGCAGCGGGCTCTCCTTCCGCAGCGCTTCATGGTAACCGGTAAGGTCCAGTCTCTCTTCAAATGGCTCAACCGGCATTGGACTCCTTGCGCCGGCTCAGCCGGTCCGCAAATCCCCTTTCGATCTCTTCCAATTGCACATGGATCGAAGCATCGAGACTGCCGCGCTGCGTCTCCAGAATCACAGCCCCCGGTTCCAGACTCGCATCCGGCGTCACTTCAATGCGCGCCGGCCCGCCAATCCGCGACAGAAACTCGCCGAGGCGAACGGCGTCTTCTCCGCGCACCCGGATCGACTGGACCTCGCGCGCCTCTACCCGTTCGAAGGCCGTTCGCACCAATCCCACGAGCGCTTCCGGATCGACGCTCAACTCCCGCCGCAGCACCCGCCGGGCGATTGCCATGCTCAACTGCACAACGTCCTGTTCGGCCTCCCGCCGCAGCCGCGCCCGCAGTCCGGCCATCTGCTCAACACTACGCGCCATCTGCTCCATCGCCGATTCCCATTTCGCCATCGCCGCCGCTTCTCCTTCTTTCCGGCCGGCCTCGCGCCCCTCGCGCTCGACCACCGGCAGCCGCCCTTCCAACTCGCGGTAGCGCTTTTCGAGCGCCTTGAACTCTTCCCAACTGGGTCCGGATGGCGCTGGCGGCGGGGGAGGCGGAGTTGGTGGTGGCGAGGGAGCAGGTGGCGGCGTTTCGGGCGGCGCCGGGGCGTCCGCCACCTCGGGCTCGGCCGCCCCCACACCCGCTTCATTCGGAACAGACCTCCACAGCAGCGGCTCGGCCAGCTTCACCTCGGCGCCCTGTAGAATCCTAGACGACATACTGATCGCCGCCGCCGCCACCCCGCAGGCTGATCACACCTTCGTTCTCCAACTGCCGCACGATGGCAATGATCTGCTGCTGCGCCGTCTCCACTTCCTTGATCTTGATGGGCCCCAGCGCATCCATATCCTCCCGCATCATCTCGGCTCCGCGCTGTGACATCGATTGCAGGAAGTGGTTCTTGAGCTGATCGCTGGTTCCTTTGAGCGCAATCGTGAGGATCTTGCGGTCCACCCTCCCCAGCACCTCCTTCACGGCGTTCTGATCGATCATCAGCAGATCCTCGAAAACAAACATCAACTGCCGGATCGTCTCGGTAAGGTTGGCATTCTCGCGTTCGATCACCTCCAGAATCTCTTTGCTGCTGGTGGTGTCCAGGCGGTTAAAGATCTCCGCCACGGCCCGCACACCGCCGTAGGATTCGCGGCTGAATTCACCGAGCGCTTTCAGCTTCTGCCCGATGATCGAGGCGATCTTGGCAATGATTTCGGGAGAAATCTGCTCCAGATTCGCCATCCGCAGCGCGACGTCGGCCCGTAACTCCGGCGGCAGGGACTGCAGCAATCCGGCCGCCTGTGAGGGATTCAGGTGCGACAGCACCAATGCGATCGTCTGCGGATGCTCGCTGTGGATGAACTTGGCAAGCTGCTGCGGATCGGCCTTTTGCAGGGCGTCGAAATTCGCCCCTTCATCGCCCAACGTCTTCATCAGCCGGTCAATCAGCTTTTTGGCCTGCTCCGGTCCGAAGGCGTTCACAAGTACGCGCCGCGCGTAGTCCAACCCGCCCTTGTGCATGTATTCATGCGCCAGGGACATCTGGTAAAACTCCTCAAGCACGCCTTCGGCCTGCTCCGGCGTGACCGCGCCCAGCCTTGCGACTTCCCGGCTGATCACCTGAATCTCGTCTTCCTCCAGTTCCTTCAACAGTTCAGCCGACGCCACATCGCCGAGCATGATGGTCAGGATGGCCGCCTTGCGCGGCCCCGATAGTGCCGGAACGCCCGCCTTTTCCGCCGCCGCCGCCATTAGTGCTCCTTCTCCGCTATCCAGCTACGGACCAGTTGCGCAACCATCGCCGGGTCACGCTTGGCCTCATCGGCAATGTGCTTGGACAGCACTTCCGCCTTCTTGGTCTTGGTGGCCGGCATCTGCAGGGAACTGAGCAGCGCCTGCTCTTCCCTCTTTGCCGCCTCCAACAGCCGCGCCGCCCGCGCCTGCTCATCTTCTTCGGGATGTTCTACCGCTTTAGCAGGCAACTCTGCCGCGGCCTCTTCAGCCACTCCAGCCGCCACAGCCGGTTTGGCAGCAGCCTCCTCCAATACAGACTGCATTCTCACCTCGGCCGCCGGACTCCCTTTGCTCCGCTTCATCAGGAAAAACGCCGCCCCTCCGATCACGAGCACAATCGCGATGCCCGCTCCGATCAGTACCATGGGATTACTCTCTTTATTCGTGTTCTGCCCCGGCGCCGGAGGCCGGTTCGGGTCTTGGGGCTGCGGCAGCCGCAGCGTCGTCTCAAACGGCAGGCTCTGGACAAAGATCTGATCTCCCCGGTCCTGCTGAAATCCGATGGCCCCCGCCACCAGGTCTCTTACCTTCTTTAGTGTGTCGTCCGACGGCGGAACCAGAACCCGCTTCGCTCCCGGACCATTGCCCTGCCACTGAACCTCCTGATCGAGGATCACCGAGGCCGAGATCCGCCGGATCGACCCCTGAGGCAGTTTTGTTCGCCGCACCAGCCGGCTGGACTGATACTGCGTGTTTTCGGTCCGCCGCACCACCCCGCCTCCACCCGCCGATCCTGGCCGCGACACCGGCCGCGGCAGGCTGGACGGCGTTCCCGGCACCCCGGCCGTCTCTTTCGCCATCGCGGTTTCTTCGCTGCGCTGCTGGTTGACGATCACGCTGCGATTGGGATCCCAGCTTTCCTCGCTCTGTTCGCCGCTGGAGAAATCCACTTCCGCCGACACCCCCGCCCGGAAGTGGTCGCTACCCATCACCGGCTCCATGGTGGCCTGGATCTTCGCCAGCAGGTCGCGCTCAATCCGCTGCCGGTATTCGATCGGGCTTTCGATCACCGGTTCGCCTTCCGGCCCTTCCGGCTTTTTCTCCTTGCTCAGCAGGTTTCCCTGCATGTCAACGATCGACACGCCCTCGGGCAGCAGTCCCTCCACGGCGTTGGCCACCAGATGGCCCACCGCAACCACGTTCTTCGGTGAAAGCCTGGCCCCCGGCTTCAGCTTCAGAAGGACGCTCGCCTTGGCCGGCTGCCGCATGTCGCTGAAGACTGAGTCTTTGGCAAAGGTCAGATGCACTCGCGCCTGCTCCACCTCCTCAATCGACATCACGCTCCGCTCCAGTTCTCCCTCAAGCGCCCGCCGGTAGTTCACCTGCTCGGCAAAATCCGAGGCGCCGAAGTTCGTGCGGTCGAACAGTTCAAAGCCGATCCGTCCGCTCTTGGGCAACCCCGCCCCCGCCAGCGCCAGCCGCTGCTCGGCCACCACGGCAGACCGCACCAGCACCGTCGCTCCGCCATCGGCGAGCCGGTATTCCACCGCCGATTCCTTCAGCCGGTTCACCAGTTGGCCCGCATCCTCGGCCGAAAGCCCAGTGTATAGCGGCTTAAAATCCTGATCCTGGTGCCGCTTCACCAGCAGGAAAATGGCCGCAACCACACCCACCACCGCCGCCACGATGGAGAGCTTCTGCTTCAACGAAAGATTGGCAAGGATCCGCCTGATCTGATCCATTACATGAATCCGCTACGCCCTAGATCTGCATTCGCATCACTTCCTGATACGCCTGCACGACCTTGTTCCTCACCTGCAGGAAGAAGTCAAAGGCCATCTCAGCCCGCTGCGCCCCCATCACCACGTCGTGAATCTCGATGTCCTCCCCCTGCAGAAACCGGTCCACCTGCTCGCGGCTGGTCTGCTGGTACTGCTCCACCCGCGCCACCGCGCTGCGCAGCACCTCGCCGAAGTCCACCTCCGCCGTCGCGGGGGCCTTGGGGTCCAGTGAGATCATGTCGACGGGTTTCGGCCCGCCGATTCCAGCGATTGGATCGATCATAAGTCACCCGGCTAACGAAGCATGTCCAACGAACGGTGGATCATGTCCTTGATCGCGCTCATGGCCGCCACGTTGGCCTGATAGCCGCGCGAGGCGCCCATCAGATCCACCATGTCCTCGGCCGGATTGATGCGCGGAAACGCCACATATCCGTCCGGACGGGCATCGGGATGCCCCGGCAAATAACGCAACTCCGGCTCCCGCTCATCCACCACGATCTCTGAAACCCCCACCCCCACCGCGGGCGAGGCCAGTTGCTCGGCGAATACTCCCGAAAACGGCGACCCCTGCGCCTCACTCTCAAAAATGGCGTCCCGCCGCCGGTACGGCCCGCCTTCGGCCGTGCGCGTGGTTTCGGCATTGGCCAGATTCTCGGCCAACAATTCGGCCCGGTATCTTTGCGCCGCCATCCCCGAGGCGCTGACCGATAGCACATTGAAGAGGCTCATCCGTTTCGGCCCTCCTGGATCGCCGACTTCACCATGTTGAACTGGCCCCGCGCCAACAGCGACGCCGTCTGAAAGCGGATCCCGTTCTCGGCCAGCAGCCGCGCCTCGCGATCGAGACTTACATTGTTTCCGTCGTTCTTCGAGGCAAGCTCGGGTTCGATCACGTTGGGCGTTGCGCCCTCCACCCGGCTCAGAAATTCGAATTGGAAATCGACATCGCGGGTCTTATAGCCCGGCGTGTCCACATTGGCAATGTTGGAAGCAACCAGCTTCTGCCGCGTGCTCAACAAATCCATGTACTGACCAAGTTGACCGGCAACCTTCTGAAACATCACGCCGTGACACTTGCATCTTACATGCCAAAATTTAAACAGCCCGCGATTCGACCCAAATGTGGCTTCCCACCGCCAGAATTATGCCGCTTTTCGTCATTTTCTTGGCACGTACTGCTCCGGATAGGCGCGCCGCATTTCCTCGGCCCGCTCCATCGCCGTGCCAATCTGAACCAATTCCCCGTGTCCAATCCCGGGACAGTGCCTCGCCGTCCCATTCCAGGCGGCGCTGCTTTCCACCAGTTCCGGCCAGAAGGGAAACAGCCGGCATTGTGTGGGCTTGGCCGGATGAATCCGGCAGCCCCCTTTCATCAGAAAGTGGCATTGCGAACCCGGCGGCTTGCGCAGCCGTATCCGGTACTTTGTACGGTAAACGTATTGTCTTTCGAAATCGGCCGCGCTCATACCCATGTACCGCGCCGCTTTTCCCAGATCCTCTTCGCTCAGATACACCCACCCCTTCTGCTCACAGCAGTTGGTGCATCCAGAGACACATCTGAATCGCAATCCGTCCATCGATCTACATTGGAGCCTGCCGGACTATAAGCCGGTTCCTGTACCCCTGCCATAAAGCGGGGGCGGCAGCCATTCCTCTGGGCCGGACATTACTATCCGGCTCTAGCAACCTACCCGGAAGTCGAACAGAGCGGGCCGCTCCTTCTCCCCTATTTGGTCTTGCTCCGCGTGGGGCTTGCCCTGCCAGCGGAATTGCTCCCGCCGCGGTGCGCTCTTACCGCACCTTTTCACCCTTACCGGCCGGAACCGGCGGTATCTTTTCTGTGGCGCTATCCGTGAAATCCGCTTTGAGCGAACCCCCCCGGCCGTTAGCCGGCACGCTGCCCTGTGGAGACCGGACTTTCCTCGCGCCCGTTCCGCCTTGCGGCTTCACCGGCTCGCGGCTGCCCGTCCTGCAGGCTCCACACCGAGCATCGCACTTCCCTCACGCCGCCGCAACCCGGCTAACGGGCCACCAGCGGCTCCTCACCGCCCAGACGCAGTTTCTTCACCCGCTCAAAGGCCTGCTTCGCTTCAGACCCGCGCCCGGCCGCCTGCAGCGCGCGGGCCAGTTGATACTGCACCACCGCCTCCAGCGGCGAATGCCGGGCCGCTTCCTCCAGCAAAGCTATCGCCTCAGTTGGCCGGTTCAACGCCAGTTTCGCTTTGCCCAGGTAGTAGTAGGTTCCCCACAAGTCTGGCCGCTGCGCGCGCACCTTCTCAAGCAGCGGCGCGCCTTCACCGGCCCTGCCAATCTGCACCAGCAAAGCTCCCAGGAAATAGCGCGTCTCGGCATCGCCGGGACTTTCGGCCAGCGCGGCGCGCAAGGACTGTTCCGCCTCGGCCGCATTGCGCAGGCTGATGTGCGCCTTGCCGGTTTCCAGCGCCAAGCCAGCCAACGTGGGCTCGGCGGCGCCAGCTTTCGCGTAGCTCGCCAAGGCCTTGTCAAACAGCGCCGCATCATACCAGATACGGCCTTCCAGGTAGTGAGCGCGGGCGGCCGGAAGTGAGGCGAACAGCCGCTCCACCACGCCCGCCGCTTTTTCCCGGTCCCCCTGCCGGATGTAACCGAGCGCCAGAAAATGTAGCACCGCAGTGGAAGGCTGCCCCGTTTGCGCCAGTTCCTCCAAAGTGCGAACCGCCGGCGCCACTTCGCCCGTCTGCATCTGCACAATGGCCAGCAATTCGCGCGCCTGCCCTTGCCGCTGACCACCAGCGCCCGCCAGTCTGGCAAACAGCGGCTTGGCGCGGGCAAAATCGTCAACCTTCAGGTAAGCCAGGCCCAGATTCAGAATCAGGCCCAACTCGCCCGGCGCCAGCTTCAGCGCGCGCTGATAGACCGTGATTGCCTTGGTAGGCTGACCAGATCGCGAATAGAGCACGCCCAGATTGCCGAGCGCCCCAATGTTGGATGGCTCGCGCTTGAGGACTTCGAGAAAACCCCGCTCCGCCTGCTCGTATTGGCCCGCCTGCAGAGCCTGCGCCGAGGCGGCGAACACTTGTTCGGTGGCGGGGGACTGCGCCTGGCACAACAGCACCGGAATCAGTCCCCACCACCAGACAACAGCCATA
>JANRLE010000034.1:0-13200 GCA_033762895.1 Bryobacteraceae bacterium
CCGCTCCCCGCGAATCGCCAGCAGACCGCGCGCGATCGCCACCTTGTCGCCCAGGCTGAGGAACTTCAGGCTCAGGAACGAGCCCGCAAAGTGAGCAGGCGCCGGAAGCCACCCGGCCTTCATCTCCGACGTGCGCCCGCCGGGCTCGATGAAGTAATAGGTGTCGTGGAAGTCGATCCGGTCCGCCACGCCGGCGCGCCGGTAAAAGTCCATCAGGTTATCGCAACAGCGCAGCAGAATGTGCTGGCAGTTATCGATGTGTTCGCCGCCGCTGAGAGGATAGGACGCCGCCCGGCCGCCCAGGAAGGGCCGCGCCTCATATACACCCACCTCGAAGCCTTCACTGCCCAGAGCAGCCGCCGCTGCGAGTCCCGCCAGTCCGCCGCCAACGATGGCGACGCTAGGCACGGTCCACCTCGCGCCTTGTTAAACCGCCACCGGCAGCCTCGAGCGTTTTCCCCCATCCTCGTCGTCGGAGAGTTTCCAGGCGATCCAGAGCACCACAGTAAGGAAAAGTACGTCGATCAACTCCATGATGGAACCTAGTATCTCGCGAAGGATATGAATCCACAACCCGCATTAGTTCCAGTACCCTCGCCATAGTCCTACTACCAGCGCCGTGATCAGGCCGAAGCCGGGAAACGCCAGGATCGCCGCCCCCAACCGCTGCGCAAACCCGAGCTGTGTGGCGAACGCGATCACCCCCTGCGGAATCACCATCGACAGCCACACCAGCAACTGGCCGGTAGTTCCGATTTCACACCATGGGCAGTGTTTCGGACCGGAATGAATGTTGCAATGATCGGCAGCGCCTGCCCACAACCACGTGCACCCGCATTGGTAAACCAGGTTGCAGAAGTTGATGAAGAACACGCAAGTGATCGCGGCAGCGACCGCGAATACCGCCATACGTTTCCAGAACGGCAACTCAGACCCTCGCCCGGCCGTAGATTCGAACCGCGTTCTCAATCAACCGCAATCCCGCGTCTCCATCCAGCGTCAACATCGATTCCGGATGGAACTGAACCCCCTCAATCGGCAACTCCCTGTGCCGCACACCCATAATGACGCCGTCGTCAGATTCGGCGGTTACCTCCAGTGAGGATGGAAGCTTTTCACGAACGGCGAAAAGCGAATGATAGCGGCCGACCCGGAACTCTTTCGGCAGCCCCTCAAAGATTCCCAAATTGCGATGGCGCACCAGGGATGGCTTTCCGTGCATCGGATAGTCGAGCACGCCCAATTCGCCCCCGAACGCTTCCACGATTCCCTGCAGGCCAAGGCACACGCCGAAAACCGGAACTCCCTGGCGCGCGGCGAAGCGAACCAGGTCCGGAACGCCAAAATCGGCGGGCCGCCCTGGTCCCGGCGAAATCAGGATCAGTGCCGGTGCGATACCTGCGATCATCTGCAGCGGGAATCCGGCGCGGTAGGTGATCACTTCAGCGCCCGTCTGCCGCGCGTAGTTCGACAGCGTGTGGATGAAGCAATCGTCGTTATCCACCAGCAGCAATTTCACGCCGCTGCCTTCCCGACGGTGAACGGCGGGCGCAGCGGCAGGCTCATCTGAAGGCGGCGACAACGCGCGGAAAAAGCCGGTAGCCTTTAACCGCGTCTCCCGCTCCTCGGCTTCCGGAATGGAATCGTACAGCAGCGTGGCCCCGGCCGGGTATTCGGCGATGCCGTCCCTGAGATAGGTGGTGCGGATGAGGATGCCGGTGTTGATGTCGCCGTTCATTGAGAGCATGCCCACCGCGCCGCCGTACCAGCCTCTTGCGGATTTCTCCAGATTCTCAACGGCTTGCGCGGCTGCCCGCTTCGGCGCGCCGATCACCGTCACCGCCCACATGTGCGTCAGGAACGCGTCGAGCGCGTCCATGCCCTGGGCCAGCGTGCCTTCCACGTGGTCAACGGTGTGGAACAGGCCGGCGTAGGATTCGATCAGCCGCCGCCCGATCACTTTCACTGAGCCGGGAACGCAGACGCGTGATTTGTCATTGCGGTCCACATCGGTACACATGGTGAGTTCGGACTCTTCCTTGGTAGAGACCAGCAACTCGCGGATGGCGTCGGCGTCCCTCATCGGGTCGCCCGTACGGCGCGCTGTGCCGGAAATGGGGCAGGTTTCCACCCGCCCGCCTTCCACGCGCACGAACATCTCAGGCGATGCCCCCACAAGCTGCTCATCGCCGAATTGAAGCAGGAACTCGTAGGGGCTGGGGCTCAGCCGCTGGATCCGTTCGAACAATTCCGACGCGTTTCCGGAGTAATTTGTCCGGAAGGTCTGCCGCAGCACCACTTCGTAATAGTCGCCCTGGCGCATGCCTTCGCGCACGCGCTCCACGTTCGCCATGTATTCCTCAGGGGAGTGATCGGAGGTAATCTCGCAGGGCTCACGGACCGCGGGCGCCGCAATGCCTTCGCCGTCGCGCGGCAGGGATCGCGTGGAAAGCGTATCCTTTTCAAACTCGTACTGATACCGCTCGATGATTTCCTTCTTGCGGTCCATGTAGTAAATGTCGTCGCACAGGAACAGGTGCAGCGTCTTCGTCCTACTCCGCGGCAGGCTCAGCTTGATCGGATCGAACTGAAAGAGCAGATCATAGCCGAAGGCGCCGGCCAGGTTCAGGCGGCCGTCATCCTTGTGGCCCAGTTCCTCAATGAGCGTGCGCAGGATGGTGAAAGCGGAAGGCTGACGGCTGCGCTCCTCTTCGGAAAACAGCTCCGGCAGGGGTTTCAGCGTGCCTCGCATGACGCCATCGGTTTGGAACGATTCCCAATGCGGATGCGCGGCGAGTAACGGCGCCACCATCCGGCAGATCTGTTCACCGCGCGTGTTGAGCGGCCGGAACTCCAGGTCGCGCGCGTAGCCTACGATCTCAAGCGGAGGATTGACCGCGCCGATGTCCCATCGCGAATATCGCCCCGGATATTCATATCCGGATGAGAAATAAACCCCGCGCCGCGAATCCAACTCCCGCAGCAACTTCTCCAACCCGCGTTTGAATGGGATTCGGGAAAGACTGCGCGTGACCTGGATGCCGCTGCGGGTGGTGTATTGAAGATTTCGCATGGGGCACCTCAGAAGACTGATGCTTTCAGAATATCAGGTTGCCCCGCGCCGGACGCGAACTTGCCCTGCCGCCCCGCTGAAACCGAACCGCCACGCGGCGTTGATGACGCTGTAGTCCGCCAGTGGCACCTTGGGAAGCTGATTGCCTATGAATATCACCCGCCGATGTTTCACACGCGCGCTGCCCGCGGCCGGCGTTTCCTTCGCCGCCTCCGCCGGCGCCCAGACCGCTTCCCCCTTCCGCCACGGCGTAGCCAGCGGTGATCCGCTTCCCAACCGCGTGATCCTGTGGACGCGCGTAACGCCATCCACGGGTGAGGATTTTGTCCCCGTCGAATGGCAGATGGCCGAGGACCCGGCCATGAACCGCGTCGTGCAGCGCGGCCTCACCTATACCAATCCCGGCTTCGACTACACGGTGAAGGTTGACGTCACGCGCCTGAATCCGGGCGTCACTTACTACTATCAGTTCTCGGTCCGCGGCGCCCTTTCGCCAGTGGGACGGACCAGGACGCTGCCACTGGGGGCCGTGGACCGCTTTCGCGCCGCCGTCTGCTCCTGTTCCAACTTTCCTTACGGCTTCTTCAACGCCTACCGCATGATCGCCAATCGCGCCGACCTCGATTGCGTGATTCACCTCGGCGACTATATCTACGAATACGGCAACGCCCAGTACGGCGACGGTACGCGCATCAACCGTGTACCGGCGCCGGACCGCGAGATCACCACGCTCGCCGACTACCGCCAACGTTATGCGCAGTACCGCTCTGATCCCGATCTGCAGGAGGCGCACCGCCAACATCCCTGGATCGTGGTCTGGGACGATCATGAGTCGGCCAACGACGCCTGGGCCGAAGGCGCGCAGAATCACACCCCGGCGAGCGAAGGCGATTGGAACGTCCGCCGTGCCGTTGCCACTCAGGCGTGGTTCGAATGGCTGCCGGTCCGCGAGAATCCGTTTCTCGATGGCCTGATCTACCGCACCTTCCGCATCGGCGGCCTGGCCGATCTGATCATGCTGGACACCCGGCTGGCCGGCCGCAGCCAGCAGGTGGAGCCGAACAGCCCCGCCCTTGCCGATCCCAACCGCACGCTGCTGGGAGGGCGCCAGGAATCCTGGTTCTTCCAGGAACTGTCGGCCTCGCAGGCCAGGGGCGCGCGCTGGCGCCTGGTGGGACAACAGGTCATGATGGGCCAGCTTCTGGGCACTGACGGCAACCCCTTCAACACCGATCAGTGGGACGGCTACCTGGCCAGCCGCGGCCGGCTGCTCCAGCACCTCGGAGCCGGTTCCATTCAGAACGTCGCCGTACTTACCGGCGACATCCATTCCTCCTGGGGGAACGAGATTACGGCGAACCCGTTCCTGCCCTCCGGTTACACCAGCCAGGCCGTGGAATTTGTAACTCCCGCCATCACTTCGCCCGGCATCGATGACCGCGCGCAGGCAAACGCGCTGCAGGCTCAGATCGCAGCGACTCATCCTCACGTGAAATATGTCGAGTTATTCCGCCGCGGCTATCTGCTGCTGGACATCGACCGCGACCGCATTCAAGGCGAGTGGTACCACGTCCGCACGATTACCGAACGGGCGGCGCAGGAGGAACTGGGCCGCGTGCTGGCCTCGGCAGCCGGGGAGGCAAAACTGGCTTCGGCTCAGGTCAGCGATGCCCGCAGGAATCCGCCGCCGCCCGCTCCCTGACCGCCGCCGCTACGGCAGACCCGCAATCTGCCACTTCTGGCTGCTCACACCGCTCCAGGTGTACTGCACCACCGGCGCTCCGGCGCTGGTGGATGCGTCCCGCACACGTAGCGCTTTGCCCGAAAAGACCGAAAGCAGGCGGTAGGTTCCGTCCTGCTGTTTCTCCGCCCGGAACTGCTGGCTGGGTGCGCCTGTGCAGGAGGACTGAGTAACAGGCGCCTGTTCGCTGAGATCATCACTCACGTCCAGGCAAACGTTGCCGCCGGTGGCGATCGTGTAAGTGTCCGCGAATCCGCTTACCGGGCTGAGGCGGAACTTCTGTTGGCCGGAGCCATCGCACTCCTTCTGAATCATCGCCTCCAGGCAGAGGCCGCTCGCCGCGTTCACAATCTCCGCCACCACGGTGCGGGCCTGTTCGACGCTGATCTGGACCGCCGTGGTGGTGATCTGGCCGTCCGCGCGAGTGGCTTTGGCCGTGATCGTATAGTTGCCCTCCTCGACGCCATTCCAGGTGAAGTTGTAGGGGGCCGAGGAAAAATCCGCGATGAGCGCCTCACCGTGGAAGAACTGCACCCGGGTCAACGCCTCCTCCGGACCGTTCGCCACAGCCCCGAGCGTGATCGAGGCCGGAGCCGTATAGACGGCATAATTCGAGGGCCATACGATGGAGACAGCCGGCTCACTCATTTCGCTGGACGCCGCCTCGCGCACCTGCCCCGTGAAGCTCCCTCCGTTCCTGACGGCTGCCGCCAGTGTTGCACCCGCTCCGCCGATCACTTCCACTTCCGCCAGGTGCAGGTAATCCGCGCCCGTAAGCTGGATGCGCACAAACCGGCCGCTGCGGTTCACCGGAAACACGGTGGTGCGTCCGGCGATGCCGGGATAGTGCAGGTCCAGCACGCCGGGCTGAGCCTGCGTTTGCGCCAGCGAAGCCGATCCGAAGGCGTCGTTGGATACCAGCACGTGGAAGTTGGCCAGCCTTGCGGCGCAGCAATCGCTGCGGTTCCAGACCCGGATCTCGGTGATGTTCGCAACCGCGCCCAGATCCACCTGCCACCACGCCTGCGAATTGTTCAGCGTATGATTCAGTGAGCCGCCCGTCCAGGCGCCATTGGTGTTTCCATCCACGGCGCGCGATGCGCTGGCCGTCTCCCACTGCGAAGACTGCGTCGCGTTCCTGCCCAGCGCCAGGTTCACCGGCGTGAGAACGGGAGTTCCGTTCACCACCACGTTGACGGTAGCCTGCGAGCTGAGGCCCGCCGTATCCACCGCCTTCGCCGTCAGAGCGTAAGCCCCCGCCGCAACGTTGTTCCATGTGAAGCTGAACGGCGCCGCGGTGTCCTCGCCCAGCTTCACCGCGCCACTATAGAACTCCACACGGGCCAGGTTGCCATTGGGATCGCTGGCGTTGGCTGCAATCGTGATGGAAGCCGGCGCCGCGAATTCGGTGTTGTTGGCCGGCGTGAGGATGGATACCGCGGGAGCGCCGTTTGCGGGCGCGCTCACCACCACGTTGACGCTGGCCGATGACATCAGTCCCGCCGTATCCACCGCCTTGGCCGTCAGCGTGTAGCCGCCGGCGGCGACGTTGTTCCAGGTGAAGCTGAACGGGGCGGTGGTGTCTTCGCCCAGTTTGCTCGCGCCATTGTAAAACTCCACCCGTGCCAGGTTGTTGTCCGGATCACTGGCGTTGGCGTTGATGATGATCGATGCCGGCGCCGTGAATGCGGCGTTATTGGCCGGGGCCGCGATGGAGACAGCCGGCGGATTGTTCACCGCTGCGGCGCCGCCGCTGCCCATCACTTCCACTTCCGCCAGGTGCAGATAGTTGGATACCGAGAGTTGGACACGCAGATAGCGGCCCGTGCGTCCCACCGGAAATACCGTGGAGCGCCCGGCAACGCCCGGATGGTAGAGGTCAAGAACCCCCGCCTGGGCCTGCGTCTGGGCCACCGAGGTTCCCGTGAACGGGTCATTGGAGACGAACACGTGGAAGTTCGCCAGCCGGTCAGCACAGCAATCCGTGCGATTCCAGAGCTTCACTTCCGAAATGTTCGATACCGCCCCCAGATCCACCTGCCACCACGGCTGGGCGTCGTTGTAAGTATGGTTGATCGAATTACCGCCCCATGACCCGTTGATGTCTCCATCCACCGCGCGGGAAGCGCTTGCGGCGCCGTATTGGGACGACTGTGTCGCGGTCTTGCCGATCGCCAGGCTCACCGGAGCGCTGAGCTGCGGCGCAGGCTGGTTCACCACCACATTGACAGTTGCTGAAGCAAAGAGCCCGGCGGCGTCCACCGCCCTCACTGTCAGCGTGTAAGCGCCAGCCGCCACATTCCCCCAGGTGTAGCTGAAGGGCGCGGCCGTATCCTCGCCCAGCTTCGTGGCGCCGTTGTAGAACTCCACGCGGGCCAGATTGCCGTCCGGGTCGCTGGCATTCGCATTGATGGTGAGGGAAGCAGGCGCCGTGTATACGGCGTTGTTGGCCGGCGAAACGATGGATACCGCCGGAACGTTGTTCACCGGCGCGGGCGGCGCTCCCGGTATGCCAATCACCTCCACTTCCGCCAGATGCAGGTAATTGCTGCCCGAAAGCTGAATCCGCACGTAGCGGCCGCTTCTCCCCACCGGCAAGGTTGTCAGATGCCCCGCGACGCCGGGATAGGGCAGATCCGTTACGCCGGACTGTGCCTGTAGCTGGCTCACCGAGCTTCCGGCGAATGGCTCATTGGAAACGAAGACGTGAAAATTGGCCAGACGGTCGCCACAGCAGTCAGTGCGGTTCCAGATCTTGATTTGCGAGATTTCCGCGGCCGCGCCCAGGTCCACCTGCCACCACGGCTGCCCGTCGGCATACGTGTGGTTCACCGATTGCCCGCTATACTCGCCGTTCTGATTGCCGTCCACCACGCGCGAGGCCGCGCCGTCGCTCCACTGCGAGGATTGCGTGGCCGCTTTTCCGCGCGCCAGGTTGACGCTCACCACGCCATTCGCCGGCCAGGCGGCTTCCGTAAACACCTGTACCGGATAGCCGATGGACGGCGTTCCGTTGGCCTTCACCGCGTAGATCCAGTACAGCCCGGGGATCAGGATATTCGGATTCGCATTCATCGTGAGCGAGTAGGCGCCAGGACCCGTCTTGGTGAACGCGATGGGAACCAGCCGCTGATCGCTATTCATGCCATGCGTGGTGCCCTGCAGCCGGATCATGTTGAAAGAGGCGATGTCGTCGGAGCCTTGCAGGTTAAAGGTGAGGCCCGCCTTTAGATTGGCGGCGGCGCTGGTGATCACCGGCCGCGCGGCCGGGCTGCCGTCGGCGTTGAACAGATACCACGGGGAGTATATCTGCGCGCTCTGATGGTCTGCCTCACAGCCGCACAACCCGCCGCCGGCGATCATCACGCGGCCATCGCGCATCAGCAGTGCGGTCATGTGATAACCACGCGGCTCGGTCATTGGCGCCACCGTGCGCCAGATGTTTGTGTCCGGATTCCAGACCTCGGGCATCAGTACGCCGCCGTTGTCGCTGAACTTCACCCCTGAGGTGTTGCCGCCCAGCGCCATCACTTCTCCATTGGGAAGCAATACGCTGTAGTGGAAAGCCCGCGCGTAGTTCATGTTGGCGGCCTGCGTCACCACCGGCGTGCCGCTGTTCAAATCGATGGTCACCGCGGTGTTGGTCACCGAAGGCGAAAACCGGTCGTCCCGGCCGCCCGTATAGAGGATCTTGCCCGGACGGTACATCACCGCAAAGCCCAGTTTGCGCTGGCGGATGCCGTCCGGCGTGCGTGAGCCGGCTGCTTGAATGCTGCCCGCGCCCCGCCAGTCGAGCAAATAGAGGGACTTCAGCGGCCCCGAGTTGAACAGGCGGCCGTCCGGCATCACGTGAAGATTCGGGTAAAGCTGGTTTTCGTCCTCCACGCCATCTTCCGGATCCGCCGTGCTCAGCGCATTGAGAGATGGCTTTTCCGTCCACACCCCGGTGTTGGCGTCCCAGATCTCGGCCACGCCGTTGCCGCCCCGTCCCCACCATGTGAGGATGTTGCCGTCCGGCAGCGTGACGCTGGTGTTGTACCACCGGCCCTGGTTCATGTTCCCGCTTTGCACCCAGTATTGACCCCACACATCGCTCATCCCGATGAAGCTGGTGGTGCGGATGGTGGCTCCGCCCCCGGCGGCGATAATGCGGCCGTCAGCGCTGGTGGCGATGCCCGCGCAGAACATGTCGTGCTTCAGATTGTTCAGTTCGTTGATGGCGTTGGTGTTGGGATTGAAGACCGCCGCGTAGGTGAATGTCGCCCCCGCTGGGAAAGTGGTGGGCCGCGTCGAGGCCCAGGAGACGATGCGGCCATCGGCGAAATGACCCATGGCCACGGGGATATGAGGCCAACTGATGATCGGGCCCCACTCGCCGGTCCGGTCCTTCTGCGCCATCGCCGAATATGGTAGTAAGGTGAATAAGGCGAGGAGTAGTAAGTAGCGGCTGGAGTACTCGGTTCGGTTTTCCATAGGTGTTTTCCCGTAGTATTCCGTCCGGCTGCGGTTCAGTGAATAGGCCGGGTGGTTTGTTGCATATGTGCCGCCGCGGCTATGAAGGCCGTTTAAAGGTTCGGTACTCACGTGCGGCTGGTCCTATCCACTTTCATCCCACACACTACCTATGGAACATGCGTAGACTTCATTTTGCATTGCTCTTACTTTTCCTCACCGTAAGCGCTGCCTATCCCCAGTCCACTCCCCGCGTGCTGCAATCCCTGAAGGGCGTCCCGGTTCACGAACCGTCCGCATTAAGTAGGGTGGTGACCAACCGGCCCGTGGCCATCGCTCTCGGCAAGGCCCTGTTCTGGGATGTCCAGGTGGGAAGCGATGGCAAGACCGCTTGCGCCACCTGCCATTTCCACGCCGGCTCCGACGCGCGATTCAGGAACCAGATGAGCCCTGGGCTCAACCGCATGGGGGCCACCAGCTTCCTCTTCGATTCCACGCGCACCGGCGCGGCCGCGGGTCCCAACAACAGCATGAAGCGGGCCGATTTCCCCTTTCACACGCTGTCGAATCCTTCCGATCGCAACTCCACCGTCACCTATGAAACCAAGGACGTGATGGGCTCCAGCGGCGTGGCGGCGCGCGACTACATGGCATCGGCGCCGGGAGCCAGTGAAGACGCCTGCGCGGAGCGCATCGACCCGGTCTTTTCCACCGGCGCCGCCAACTTCCGCCGCGTCTCCGCGCGTCATGCGCCCACCGTGATCAACGCCGTCTTCAACCTTCGCAACTTTTCCGATGGCCGCGCCAATCCGCTGTTTAACGGCGTGGACGGGTTTGGTCCCGACAGCCCCGGCGCGGTGATCTACCGTGGCAATCCGCCGGTGGCTACGCGCATCCTGTTGGATAACGCCAGTCTCGCCTCGCAGGCTACCGCGCCTCCCATGAACGATTTCGAAATGTCATGCTCCGGGCGGACGTGGCCCGAGCTTGGCCGCCGCCTGCTGAAGGCCACCGCTTTGAAACGGCAGGCCATTGCCGCTGACGACAGCGTGCTGGCGGGTTACGCGGCCGCCAACGGTCAGAAAGGGCTGAGCGTTACCTATGAGGCGCTGGTGCGCGAAGCGTTCGCCGCCGATCTGTGGAACTCCCCCACCTCGATTCTGTTCAACGGCAAGGCCTACTCGCAGGCCGAGATGAACTTCCCGCTCTTCTTTGGACTGGCCCTTCAACTGTACGAAGCGACGCTGGTTTCAAACGACGCACCCATTGACCGCTATTTCGCTCCTTACCCCGGTACGAGCGTGGCCAATGCCAGCGCGCTCACCGCCGATGAAATCGCCGGAATGAATGTGTTCCTCGGAAAAGGGCGCTGTATCACCTGCCACAACGGGCCCGAACTCACAAGCGCCGGAACGCCCTCGCGGCTGGCGGCGCAACAGGGCACGCTGGTGGAGAGCATGATCCAGGCCGATGGCAACCCCGGCTCCTACGATCTCGGCTACTACAACATCGGTGTGCGGCCAACCGCGGACGATCCCGGCATCGGTGGCGCCGATCCATGGGGCAACCCGCTGTCACTTACCAGGCGCACGGTCACCAGCGGCCGGGTGGTTGTGGACGGCGCGTTCAAGACTCCCGGACTGCGCAACATCGCCCTCACCGGACCGTATTTTCACAACGGCAGCCGCGCCTCGCTGGAGGAAGTGATCGAGTTCTACAACCGCGGCGGTGACCGCCGTGGCACGCTGCTTTCCGACAACAGCGGCCTGGGCGCCAACGGCTCAAACATCGGCCCGGACATCCGGCCGCTGAGCCTGGCGGAGTTTGAAAAGGCCGCCCTGGTCGCGTTTCTGAAAAACGCGCTTACCGATGAACGTGTTCGTTGGGAGCGTGCTCCGTTTGACCATCCGGAGTTGCCGTTGGCGGACGGGGCCGGCTTTGTACTGGTTCCCGCCGTGGGCAGCGCGGGACGCGCGGCGAATCCACTGAAGCCCTTCGATGAGATATTGACCGCCGGGACGCTCGGTTACGCCGCCGCGCCCATGGATCCCCTGAATGCGCCGCCCGTGGTGTCGATGGCCTTCCCCGCCCCCGGCGCGGTGTTTGCCGCACCCGCCACCATCGGGATTTCCGCCAGCGTCTTTGATCCCGACAACAACCTTGCCAAGGTGGAGTTTTTCAACGGCGCAGTGAAGTTGGGCGAAGTGAGCGCCGCTCCGTTTACATTCCAGTGGACCGGCGTGCAAACGGGCGCCTATGCGATCACCGTGCGCGCGGTGGACTCCGCCGGGCTCAGCGCCTCAGCCGGCGTTACGGTAAACGTGACCGCGCCGCCGCAAACCGGGCCTGTCTCCACCATCGTCAACGAAGCCTCCGGCCAGTGCGTCGATATCCACGGCGGTGTGCCCGTGCCCTCCATTCCCGCGGTCTTGTGGACCTGCCAGAACGCGCCCAGCCAGAACTTCCGCTTTGAGGCGCTGGCCGGCGGCAATTCGGTGTTCCGCATCATCGCCGTTCACAGCGGTCTTTGCCTGGAAGTGATGGGCGGCGCCGCTCTCAGCCTCACTCCGGTTGTACAGCAGGTCTGCAACGGATCCGCGCAACAGCAGTTCCGTCTGGAGGGGCAGCGGATCACCCCCATGCACAGCGGCAAGGCGCTGACAGCCATCGGCGCCGCACTCCAGCAGAGCGATTGGATCGCGCATGCAAGCCAGAAATGGCGCATCGGCGCCGTGCAGGGGCCGGCCGTGTCGATCACTTCACCCGCCAGTGGCGCCGTGTTCGCCGCCCCCGCCAGCGTTGCGATTCAAGCAACGGCCGCCAATGCCGCCAAGGTCGAGTTTTTCGAGAATTCGACAAAGTTGGGCGAGGATGTTTCGGCGCCCTACAGCATCCAATGGAGCCAGGCGGCCGCGGGCTGGTACACCATACATGCGCGCGCCACCGACCTCCAGGGCCGTATCGCCACGGCTTCCATCCGCCTGCGTGTGATCGACGGAGTGGTTTCCACCATCGTCAATCAGGCCTCGGGGAATTGCCTGGATACGATGGGAGGCCGCGTGGTGCAGTGGACCTGCCAGGACGGCCCAAGCCAGGCGTTCCGGCTCGTGCCCGCCGCCGCGAACACGCATACCATCCAGGCGGAAAACGGCTCCGTCTGCTTTGAAACAACCGGCACGGCGATCCTGCAGGCCCCCTGCAGCGGCGCTGTCAGTCAGCAGTTCCGTTTTGAGAAGCAGTCCGATGGAGCCTACCGCATCACGGTGGTGGCCAGCGGGAAGGCGCTCGCCCTGGGCGCATCGCGCCTCGAAGAGCAGGTATGGACCGGCGCGGCGCCGCAGAAGTGGCGCGTGGCGGGTTTGCCGTAATTGTGAGGTGATTCCTATGTTACAAGTAATTCCGATCCTGTTGTCTTTTGCGGGAGCCGCTATGGCTTTCGTCGATCATGGTTTCGGGCCCGTGGACAATCCGGCGCCCGTTCCCGATGTCAGGGTTACGCGCCATGACGGCGTGGAGTTGAGTCTGCGCTCCGTTTTTGGCGCCCGCCGCACCGCGGTACAGTTCGTGTTCATGGACTGCCAGACCACTTGCCCGCTGCTCGCCAGCCTCTACGCCAACGTGGAGCGTCAACTGGCGCCCTCTGCCGATGCCATGCTGGTCTCCATTACCGTCACTCCTGAGCGCGACACGCCGCAGAAGCTCGAGAGCTGGCGCAGGAAGTTCGGCGCCTCGAAGCGTTGGATCGCGCTGCGCTCCCGCCCGCAGGATCTGCCGGTGATCCTGGCCGCATTCGGCCAGAAGGCGCCGGTGGCAGCCGCCCATTCCCTGCAGGTCTTTTTCGTGGAGGCGCGTGAGGGGGTGCCGGCCTACGTGGCGCGCACCACCGACTTACCGCGGGCCGCGACGGTGGCGAACGCGCTGGCGGGCAAGGCGC
>JANRLE010000035.1:0-20614 GCA_033762895.1 Bryobacteraceae bacterium
GCCGGCTACGGCTGGTTCTACGCCAAAACCCAGGGCAACGAACTGCAGTTCAAGATCAACGCCCCGCCGCTGGTGTTCTCCGCGGCCCTCAACAACACGGTCGGTACGCCGACGCTCAACTGGGATCGCGACGCGTTCCCCGATCCCGCATCTCCCACCTTCCCTGTCTCGACGCTGTCGCCATTTTCGGTCGACCCGCGGGACCGCTCCCCCTATCTGCAGCAGTGGAACCTCAGCCTGGAACGCTCCATCGGGCAGAACTTACTGTTCGAACTCTCCTACGCCGGCAGCAAGGGAACCAAGCTTACCGAACGCGTCAATATCAATCAGGCCAGTCTGCCTAATCCTGACGCCATCACGCCTCTGGCCTCCCGCCGCCGCTTCCCCGGATTCGGCGACATACTCTCGGCCAACTGGCAGGAGAATTCCAATTACAACGCCCTGCAGGCGCGCTTTGAACGCCGCTTCGCGCGCGGACTGAGCTTTCTGGCGGGCTACACGTGGTCCCACGCCATCGATACCGCCTCCCGCGGTTCCGGCGGATCCTGGCATCAGAACGCCTACAGCCTGCGCGACGACCGCGGCAGTTCGGATTTCGACGTGCGCCAGCGGTTCACTTCCAGCATTCTGTACCAGTTGCCGTTCGCCAAGGGCAAAGCTTTGGGCGGCTGGACCATCAGCGGCATCGCCAGTTTTATGACCGGCAACCCGTTCTCGGTCACCGTGGCCGGAGACCGCGCCAACGTCGGCGGATTCCCCTTCCAGCGGGCCAACCGCAGTTGCGACGGCAATCTCTCCCGCGACGCCCGCACCATCGACCGCTACTTTGAGACTTCCTGCTTCGCCATCACGCGGCTGGGTACGTTCGGAAACGGCGGGCGGAATATCATCGAGATTCCGGGACTCAACAACTGGGATGTTTCGATCCTCAAGGATACGCGCATCAAGGAAACCGTCACGCTCCAGTTCCGCGCCGAGTTCTTCAACTTCTTCAATCATGCGCAGTTCAACGCCCCGGATCTGAACGCCAACAGCCAGTTCATCGGTCAGATCCGCAGCGCGCGCGACGCGCGCATTTCACAGCTCGCACTGAAGCTGATCTGGTAACGGCGTTCGTTCACAGTTACACGAACGGGACGCCACAGGTCATCGCAAATGTGAGTTGGCCACTCTTCGATTTTGACGAATATCTTCATTCATTTTTTCATCTTTGTCGTTGCGGGGAACCCGTTTATATTTGATCCAGGATGCTGTCCAAAACGATTTGGGCCACTGGCGACATCCAGCGGATCCATCAGGCATACCAACGTTACGCGGGAGGACGCGACGAACGCTGGTCCGGCAGGAACGCCGGCAATCAGAGGATTTCGCGGGCGCGGTTTGAGGATCTGCAATCGCTGTTGCAAAACGAGAAGTTACTGCCGCTGGCCGGCAAGCGTATCCTGGACATCGGCTGTGCCGGCGGCGGCGTGCTTGCAAGCTTGCAGCGGCTGGGCGCTGAATCCGGCAGCCTGTATGGCGTCGACCTCCGGGAGGACAGCATCCGGCACGCGCGATGTGCGCATCCAGGACTCCATTTTTCTGTAACCGATGGTCAAACTCTGGATTTCGAAGATTCCTCGTTCGATGCCGCTCTGCTGTTTACCGTGTTCAGCTCCATTCTCGACCCGGACCTGAGGCGCAAAGTTGCGGCCGAGGCGAACCGCGTCCTGAGGCCGGGCGGCGTGGTGCTGTGCTATGACATGCGCTATCGCAGCATAACGAATCCGGACACGCGGCCCTGCGGGGTTTCGGCGCTGCGCGATCTGTTCCCCGGGTACCGGAGCAGGGTGCGGTCCACCACGCTGTTGCCCCCGCTGGCGCGAAACCTGGGCCGGTTGACCGATACGCTTTACCCTGTCCTGAATTCTCTGCCGCCGCTGCGCTCCCACTATATCGCCGTGCTGCGAAAGCCCGGAACGTAGCGGGCCGCGAACGAGCGGGTTCATCCTTTCGAAAAGAGCGCCTGACATACTAGGGAGGATGAAGCGCAGACACTTCCTGCTTGGCGCGCTTTCCGCCACCCCGCGCCGCGGCCGGGCAGCCGCACGCCGCAAGATCCTCATCGCCCTGCTCGACGGTTTTGGTCCGGATTACCTGGAAAAAAGCGACATGCCGAATCTCAAGCGGATGGCCGTCATCGGCGCCGCCAAGGGCCTCATTCCATCGGTCACCAACGTCAACAACGCATCGCTGGTCACCGGCACGTTCCCTGACGAGCACGGCATCACCACCAATTTCTATTACGACCGGGCGACCGGCGCGGCCGCCGAAATGAAGTCGCCCGAGTTCCTGCTCGGTCCCACCATTCTTGAGAAGGCGGCGGCGCGTGGATGGAAAACCGCGCTGGTCTCCAGCAAGGACAAGATCGCCACTCTCTGCTCCCGGGGCGCGATGATAGTGGCCTCGGCCGAAAAGCCCGCCCAGCGGTTCCTCGACATCGCCGGGGCGAAGGAAAGCATGTACACAGCGGCGGTGAACTACTGGTCCTTCCGCGTGGCGCGGCACTTGTTGAAGCATGAGTCCACGGACCTGCTCTACCTGTCCACCACGGACTACATGATGCACACGCATGCGCCGGATGCGGCGCCGTCGCTTGAACATCTCCACACCCTGGACCGCATGCTGGGTGAAATCGCCGACGACCACCCAGCGCTTGAAATCTACCTCACCGCCGATCACGGCATGAACGCCAAGACCCACGCCCTGGACCCGATCCGCCTGCTGCGGGCGCAGAAGATCGATGCGGCCGCCGCGCCCATCATCAGCGACAATCACAAGGTGCATCACCAGGACCTGGGCGGCACTTACTACATTTATCTGAAGCGGGCAGCCGACACGAAGCCCGCACTCGACCTGCTGCGGCAGGCGCCGGAAGTGGAGGAGGCCTACGATGGCAATTCCGCGGCCAACACCTTCCGGCTGAAGCGGGATCGCATCGGCGACCTGTTTATCCTGGCGCGCAGGCACATGGCGTTCGGCGACTTGCCCGAACTGCGCAAAGCGGTCAACGTGCGGTCGCATGGCTCGCGGCACGAAGCCAGTGTGCCGGTTGCCGTTCACGGCCGCAAGCTGGATCTCTCACGGCTGACCTATAGCCTGGAACTCACCCGTCAATTGGAATTGGAGCGCGTATGAAACGGCACATGATCATTGTGATGGCCTTCGTCATCGGCGCGGGCGTTCTCTATTCACAGCGCGAACGGCTTTGGCCAGCCGGAAAGGCGGCGCCCGGTCCAAATGCTGACGGCGGCTTTCTACTCCCCACCGGATGGACTGTTCGTCCGGCGGGCAGGCAGATCGCGCTGAACACGCTGCCACTGGCGGCGCGGCTGGTGGATGGCGGCAAGTCTATGCTGATCCTCCAGTCCGGCTATAAGACGCCGGGGCTCAGCCTGCACGAATCGGCCAGCGGCAAGTTACTGGCCTCGGTTGAGTTTAAGGACTCCTTCCACGGCCTCGCAGTGTGGGGGGATATGGCTTACGTGGGCGGCGGCACAACGGCCCAGGTGTACAAAGTTCGCATGACGGCGGGCGGCCTGGAGGCAGCCGGCACCTTTCCCGCGGTTGCCGCACCGGCGTCAGGCGGTAACTTCACGGCCGACATCGCCATTTCCTCCGACGGGAAAACACTCTATGCGGCGGACATGCTCACCAACACCATCGCGGTGATCGAACGAAGCAGCGGCGCCCTGCAACGGACCATCGACACCGTGCGCATGCCGTACCGGTTGCTGCTTCATCCAAAGCGGGACGAACTGCTGGTCACAAGCTGGTCCGGCGGCGAAGTGGCACGGCATGAGTTGGCTTCCGGGAAGATTGCGCAGAGACTCCCGGCCGGCTCACACAGCTCGGACATGATCTGGCAGACGCGGGCGGACGGGCTTCGGCTGATCGTGGCGGCATCGCACACCAACGAAGTCTCGATCTTCGCGGCCGGAGCCGATGGCGAGTTGCGCGCCGCCGAAAAACTCAATATCTCTCTAATGCCGCAGCAACCTCCCGGCATGACGCCGTCGGCGCTCGCGCTCAACGAAAACGGCAAGCGGCTCTACATTGCCTGCTCCGATGCCAATGCGCTCGCGGTGGCCGATGTGTCTGGAGCAAGGGCGCGCGTTCTCGGGTTCGTTCCCACAGGTTGGTACCCCACCGGCGTGGTGCCGCTTTCCGGCGGGAAGCTGGCGGTCCTGAACGGCAAGGGGCTGCGATCCTTCCCCAACCCCGCCGCTCCGCGTAAGCCGGAAGAGCAGAAGCAGACTTTCCAGCATGGCGGCCAGTTGCAGATGGGAGGGCTTTCCCTGATTGAGCCCTTTGACGGTAAGCAACTCGTCAGTTACTCGCGGCAGGTACTTTCGAATTCACCTTACCGCGATCATCTGTTGGGGGACGCGGGCGTGCCCGCCGGCAACCCGGTTCCCACGCGCATCGGCCAGCCGTCTCCGATCCGGAACGTGATCTATATCGTCAAGGAAAACCGCACCTACGACCAGGTATTCGGCGATCTGAAGCAGGGTAACGGCGATCCTTCGCTGGTGCTTTTCTCCGAGGATTCGTCGATCAACCATCGCAAACTGGCCGCCGAGTTCGGGCTCTTCGATAATTTTTATGTAAATGGCGATGTAAGCGCGGATGGGCACAACTGGTCGGCTGGCGCCATCGCGCCGGATATGACCAACAAACTCTGGCCGAACCTGTACAGCGGCCGGGGCGCGAAGTTCAGCTTGTACTGGGGCCGCCCGCCGGTGAATCACACCGAGGATGCATCGCGCCCCCACGGCGGCTATCTGTGGACGCGCGCCTTCGAAGCCGGCCTCACTGTGCGCAACTACGGATGGATGACCAAGCTGCGGCAGGAGGCAAGGACCGGCGAGGATCAGGTGGTGGACGCCGAGAGCAAACAACTGCTGGAGGCGACCAACCGCTATTTCCGCCCTTACGACGTGCGCTACCCGGATGTCGATCGCATGGAGTTTTTCCTCCGTGATCTCGCCGAATTCGAACGTAAGGGCGAGATGCCCCGGCTGATCGTCATGCGGCTGGGCAACGATCATACCGCCGGCCTGTCGCCGGGCGCCTATTCGCCGCGCGCCATGTTCGCCGACAACGACCTGGCGATGGGCCGTCTGGTGGAGGCCGTGTCGAAAAGCCGATTCTGGAAACAGACCGCCATCTTTGTATTGGAAGACGACGCCCAGGCCGGTCCCGATCACGTGGATTCCCACCGGTCCATCGCGCTCGTGATTTCGCCCTACGCCAGGCGCAAACACCTGGACAGCAATTTCTATAACACGGTATCCATGCTGCGAACGATGGAACTGATTCTGGGCCTGCGCCCGATGACTCACTTCGACGCGGCGGCCATGCCGATGCACACCGCCTTCACCGCAACCCCGGATCTCACACCGTACGCAGCCGAAATGCCCCGCGTGTCGCGAACGGAGAAAAACCCGGCCCGGGGGACCCTGGCAGCGCGGTCTCAGCAAATGGACTTCGAAGACGCCGACCGCATTGACGATCAGGAAATGAACGACATCCTGTATCGCGCCATTCAGGGCCGCCCCGCGCCGCCCCCGGTGAGAAGCGCGTTTAACCCCACCGCCGATTCGCTCCCGTAGTTACTGGGAGATAAGCTGCATCTGGCGTTTCTCCACGATGTCGCCGCGCATGGGAGCCAGGATCCCAAGCAGCGCCGCCTTCTCGGCGAGCGGAACCTGGAACTTGTCGAGTGACTTGACGAGGTCATCCACCAGCGCGTCAAATTCCACGTCGGTGATCATCATCCCGGCGTGGGCCGATTTCATGTCTCTGCCCTTGTACTGGCATGGCCCGCCCGATCCCTCGCAGACCTGATCGATCAGGTTCTGGCGCAGCGCGCTGACCCGGGAGGGATTGGCCAGCGTCTGGGTGAAGAACCGGTTGATGCGATTGTCGGCCACCACGTTCGAGAGGAAATCATCCACCACCGCCGAGACCGCTTCCATGCCGCCCAGCCGTGTGAACAGCGAAGGAATTCCCGCAGGCTCCACCGCCAGCGCTGAAACCTGATCGAGCGTGCCGATCGTGCCTGTGAGCGCGGCCGTACCGTTGGCGAAGGTAACTTCGTGAAGCTGTACGCGAGCGGCGTTGGTTTCCCGCGTGGCGAGATATCCTTTGTTACCCACGGGCGAGATGTCGAAGCCGGTGACTTCGGAAAAGGCCGGACCCCGCAACTGGAAGTTCAGCGTCAGATTGCCTTCGTTGGGCGGGGCCTGCGTCACAATCGCCCGCCGGCTGAGATCAAAACCGTACAACGTGGTGGAGGTGGCTCCCGCCACGCCGTTGGTGTAGGCGCAGCTCACCACAGTGGGCACGGCGCCGTCGTTGTACTTCAGGAATCCGTCGATGGCAACCACCGCGCCCGTGTCCGGATGGACGCGCAGGTTCTGACCGGTATTACTGACGATGCGGATACGATCCACGGTGGGATTAAAATTGAAGCCGAACTTAGTGCCATTCAGTCCCGGAGCAAACGCCCCGCCACCCACCGCCGCGGCCGAGCCCGTCACCGGATCCACCACGTAGATCCGGCTGGTGCTGCCCAGCGCGTACAACTTCTTATTGGCAGGCCGGAAGTCGATACCCAGAATACTCTCGCCCGGCTGCAAGCCCCGTATGATGTTCATCGCCAGCGTGGCGCCGGGACGATCAGAGTCAAACACCACCAGAACCGCCTTGGAGTCGACGGCATAAATCCGCTCGGCGCGGGCCGGCGCCAGGAGCGCAGACAGGGCCGCGCCCAGGACAACAAACTGCTTGAAGAACATGGAACTCTCCTCGGTTGATTTCTCCGATTGGCGGCCCCGGGACCGGCCTGTTTTCGGCCGTGCTTACAAGGGGGTACGAAATCAACGGGAGAGCGGATGAGGCCTGCGTAAACTTTTCCCGCCTACCTGCACTCCGCCTGCGCGCGGACCGCCGGACGGTAAAGGATCTCGACGCGGCAATTGCCACCGCCGGCATTGCAGTATTTCGCCCTGCCAAGCGTCACGGCGGAGATCCGGGTGAGGTGATCTTCCGGGTCGAACTCCTGCCGGTAATCGTTGACTCGCCGCCAGTTGCGGAAGCCGTTGGAATCCGCCATGCGGATGGCCAGGCCCCTGCCGTTCCGGCGCGGGATCACCATCAGCCTGCTCTTTCCGGAGCCATAATCGATTTCGATGCGGCAGTTGCCAGCCGGGCATCCGCCGTCATACTCGATGCGCCCGGCCTTCAGTATCCTGATGTTCTGAATCTTGCCGCCGGCATCGCGATGGCCGATCTCGCCGGCGCCCGAATCATCCCAGCAGCGAAACTTCATCCGCGGCGATTCGATGAAGAACGAACCATCGCCGATGATGATTGGGGTGTCGTCGGCAAACTCCTGCGCAACAACAATGATGCCGGCCATCGCCAGCACGAACAGGGTAAAGAGACGTAACATACTTCCTCGACTTAGCGTGTGTCTAAAAGAGCGCGCAGGCCGCGAATGTCGGGCCGCGCCAGGTAACCGGCCCGCGACGCGGCGGGCCATGACGACAATAACTGTTCGAGCGTGGTCAGGGCCGGCGCAGCGGCCGCCCGGTCTCCCGCGGCCGCAACCAGCGCTCCGGCGCGCCATTCGGATTCGCGATGCCCATGGCGAAGGCTGCTCTGCCTTGCGTGATCCGCCGCCTCCCGGGCCGTCGGGGCGTCTCCGGCCGCAAGCGCGGCATAGGCCAGCGCCAGGCTCGAACTGATCTGTTGGGAAACATCATTGGACTTGACGCCCAGATCCGCGGCCTGGCGGCAGACGGGCAGCGCCGCTCTGGGATTTCCGGCCTTCATTTCGGCCAGACAAAGCACGATTCCCGCGCCACCCTGTTGCGCCCGATCAGCTATGTCCCGGGCCTTGCGCGCAAGACCCAGGCTGGCCGGGTAGTTGCCGCGGCTCCACTCCATCTCGGCGGCGATTCTGTGGCAAACCGCCTCCAACGCTTGAATGCGGCCCGTTTGCGCGATGGTCAAGGCATCACGCAGCGCCTGGGAAGCCTCCTGAAAACGGCCCAGCCGCGCCAGCATGTTTGCTTCGCTGGCGGCCGCATAACCCGAGCCGCGCGGATTCGCCAGCAGCCCATGGATCCGTCTGCTTTCGGCGTAGTGGGAGAGAGCGGAGGGGTAATCTCCCTTCTCCGCCAGCACCGAACCAATCCCTTCACGGGCAAGCGCCGCCTCCTGGCTCTCGGCGCCCGGAGCGACCTTCAGTCCTTCATCAAAGGCGCGCAACGCCGCCGCCGCATCGCCTTTCTTGCGCAGCGCTCTTCCCAGCAGAACCAGCGTCAGGGCCGCTTCCCGGCCATAGCCGCCGCGGCGATAGAAGGCCAAGGCTTCTTCCACGTCGCGCCAGCCTTGCTCAGTCTCTCCCGTCTGGATTCGAAGGCCGCCGAGGTTGGCCAGTGCCCGGGCCTCGGTGCGGGCCGCCTTGTTGTCACGGGCGAACTTCAGCGCCTGCTGCAGATAGCTGCGGGCGTCGGCGATCTCGCCTTTCAGGAAGAGACTGTTGCCAAGGTCGATCAAGGCGCGGGAGGTCAGGTTTTCGATGCCATTCTCGCGAGCCAGTTCCACGGCCTGCGTGGCCGCGCGCTGCCCCTCGGCAGTGCGTCCTTCGGCCAGATGCAACTCACTCTCTTTGAGCAGAACGCGGATCTGCTGCTGCTGGTTACCCGTGACCCTGGCGGCTTCCATCGACTGCTTCAACGCCTGCCACGCCTGCGGACGGTCGCCCGTGCGATCCGCCAGCAGGGCCCGCTGATAGCTGACATCCGAAGCCCCTTCCACGTTGCTTGCGGCACGGTAGAGGTTCTCGGCCTGGCCCAGCGCCTTTCCGGCCGCGGGAAAATCCCGGCGCCGGATTTGCAGCGCCGCCAATCGCAGGTAGGCGGCCGCGGACTGCGAATCCATCGCGATCGCCGCCGAGTAACTCTCAGCCGCCGCTCGCGTATTCTCGGCTCTCTCCTGTGCGCGTCCCAGGTCGAGCAGTACGGCGGCTTTCTCCGGACCTGTCCGGATGGCGGCAAGCTGCTGGTATTTTTCGACGGCGGCGGCGGCATCCCCTGTCACAGCGTGATGGATCGCCTCAAGCTGCAGCATGTCCTCGCGCGCCAGTCCGCTGAGGACCTTGCCGGGAGGGAGCGCTTTCAGCATGGCATCACGCGCCTTGCCGGTGTAATCAAGCTCCAACCATGCTTCAGCGAGGCGCGCCTGGGCCATCGCGTATCGCGGATCGATCGTCACCGCGCGTTCCAGGGCTTTGCTCGCCTTGTGATAGGCGCCTTCCCGGATGGCGGTGACGCCCTGCTCATACCAGCGCGCCGCTTCCACCGATGAGGCGCCGGTGCTGGAGACCGGACGAAACCAGATGGCCGCGGCTACCAATGCGCATACTCCCGCGGCGGCCAGCGTGTGGCGCCGGGACAGGATCGAAGGCTTCGTTACGGCCGGCGGACGGGGGTCCGCCAGATCCGACAGAAGTTCCTGCGCGGACTGATAGCGTGCCTCCGGGGCTTTCGCCAGCAACTTCATCGTCACCCGGTCAAGGGCTTTGGGAATCCCCGGGTTGACGGAGGAAGGCGGGGGCGGATCCGTGCCGATCACCTTGGCCAGCACTTCGATGTTGTTCCCGCCAAGGAAGGGAGTCCGGCCGGTGAGGCATTCATAGAGGACCGCGCCCAGTGAGAACAGGTCAGTCCGCGCGTCGATGCCCGTCCCGCGCACCTGTTCAGGCGACATGTAGAGTGGCGTCCCCTGGATCGCCACCTCCACGCTCCTGGTGGAAACCGTCATGGTGGCCTGGTCCTGCGCCAGAGGTGCGTGGCGTGCGAGACCGAAGTCCAGCACTTTCACCACCCCCTGGTTGTTGAGGCAGACGTTGGAGGGTTTGATGTCGCGATGGACGATTCCCAGCCGGTGCGCTTCCGACAGAGCGGAGGCGATGCTGCGGATCACCGTCAGCGCCTTGTCAAACGGCAGCGGACCATCCTTCAGGATGTCGCCGAGGCTGCGGCCATCCACCAGTTCCATGACAATGAACGGTTCACCCCGGGCGGTTTCGCCGTATTCGTAGATGTGCGCGACGTTGGGGTGTGTCAGCGCCGAGGCGGTGCGGGCTTCGTTCAAAATGCGGCGCCTGGCATCCTCCTCGGTGGCTGCCATTTTGCAGAGCTTGATGGCAACCTGACGTCCGAGGGTCTCATCGACGCCTCGATAGACGACACCCATGCCGCCTTCGCCGAGTTTTTCCTCAACTCGATAATGTGAAAGCCGCTCTCCGACCATGAACTTCTGCAATCGCCGGAACATTCATCCTGGCAGGAGTCTGGCAGTACAGTCAATGGCGAACCGGAAATTAGAGGATCTCAACTATAAACGTCACCGGGCAGGTGTCCGATCTAAGGGAGAGGAGACCGGTGAAGCCCAACCGCGAAAAGCGCAATCAACGTGGCGTCGTGCTGGTAACGCTGGCGCTGTGCGCCGTTGCGTTGTTTGGCGCCGCCGCATTGGCGATCGACGCCGGGCGGCTGTTCGTCAACCGGAATGAGGCCCAGACCTTCGCCGATTCCGCCGCGCTGGCAGCGGCACTGGAGTTGGACGGAACCCGGCAGGGAATCGCCGAGGCCAGAGCCTCCCTCGCCAGGAACGAGAACCGGTGGGACTTTGAAAGCAAGGCGTTCGCCGCGCCCGTCATCGAGTTCTCACGGCCCGAAACGCCCAACGCCTGGGAGCCCGATCCGGCTCGTCCGGCCAACTACACGCGCGTCCGCGTCACCGTGCGGCTGGAACAGCGGCTGCTGTTTGCGCCCATCGTCGGCGGTCCGCTGCGCCGCACCATCGGCGCGGTAGGAATGGCGGCGGCCGAGCAGATTCCTCAAACGCATTTCTATCAGGGGTTATGGCCCTTCGCCGCTTCAGGCGAACTGGCGCCGGGCACGCGCCTTCCCATTCGCGACTGGTGGGGAGCGGGTGCGCCCTCTGCCGCCGCCAGCCGCATCCTCACCGATCTTCAGATGCCGGGCGAGCGGGTGGCGATCGGCGAGCCGCTGCCTGCGCAGACTGGCGCGGTGGAGGACCCCACTGCTCACGTCAGGACCCGCGTCCTGCAGGACACCGACCCCGAAGCGGCCTCCTACCAGGCATACCTGGCTGGCGGAAAAGGAAACGGGCGGCGGATTGTGGTGATGCCCGTCCAGGAATCGGGAGTGGTGAAGGCTTTCGGGATGTTCTTCCTGATGGCGGAGGGCGACGCGGCCGAATACACCGGGCGCGCTTATCTCCCCAATTCCCTTAGACACGGCGCGGGCCCGCCGGGCGCTTACAGCATCCGGCTGGTGGGAGGGCTACCATGAGGAGCCGAAAGTCCAGGGGCAGCGTGATCACCGAATTCGCCCTCGGTTCAGCGCTGCTGTTCACGCTGTTGACCGGCACATTCCAGTTCGGCTACACGTTTTATCAATACAACCACCTGCACAGCGCCGTGCGGAGCGCCGCCCTTTACGCGTCGCTGCGCTCCTACGATTCGCCGTCGCAGGCGCCGAGCCCGGCCTTCCGCGATGCGGTGCGGAACATGGCGGTGTTTGGCTCACCTGTTCCGGAACCGGGCAGACCGCCCGTGGCGCCGGGACTCTCCGCGGAGAACGTGGATGTCCGTGTCACATTCCAGAATCAGCTTCCGGTATCGGTAACGGTTTCCATCGTGGACTACCCCATCACAGGGTTGTTCAAGACTTACACCTTTCACAACAGCCCCAGAATCACGTTCCGGTACCTGGGCCGGTTTGCGGGAGGCGGCTAGTTTGAGGCGAAACAGACAGTCCGGCAGGGCGATCCTCGAAACCGCGCTGGTCCTGGGCGCGTTCATGACGATGCTTATCGCGCTGATCGATGTCGCCCAATATTTATTCGTCCACGCCAGTCTGGCGGAGCGGGTGAGGGCAGCCGCGCGGCTGGGCGCCGAGAGCAGCCCGGTGAACCCCGCACTGATCAGAACCTGGGTTTCGAGCGCGGGATTTCATCTTACGCCAGACAACGTACAGGTGGTGGAACTGGGCGCCGGCACCGAAGACCGGCGGCTGGAAGTCCGAATCGTCAACTACGAGTACACAACGATTTCGCCGGCCATGGCCGGATTCCGCAAAGCGAAGCCGATTGTGGCCAGCGTCCCGCTGGGCGTGAATCACTAAGAGGCTGGGGTCACCCGCGTGGTCCAGCGCGCCACAAGCTGCCAGCCGCCGCCGCGCTTCACCCAGGTCTGCAGCATGGTGAGGTGATTGTCGGCTTTCTTGCCGCCATTGTTGGTGGCAAACAGCGCCTTGCAGGTGAAAACGGCGGTGTTGCCGTATACCATGATGCGCGTGTCCTTGTATTCGATCTTCTCGTATTGCGTATTGGGACGCATGGACGCGGCGATGTGCTGTTCCTTGGTTTCCACCATGCCGCTGGAGTGGCTGTAGATCAGCTCATCGCCCAGCAGTTTCTCCATCCCGGCCTTGTCTTTCTTCATCTGCGCCTGGGCCAGATCGTTGGCCGCCTTGAGGACGGCTTTCTCCGCCGCGCTATCGGCGCCCGCCGCCAGAACCGCGCCCACTACCAACAGTCCGAGTGTCTTCATGGGTGATAGCTTATCTCAATTGATCCGCGCTTCCAAATCGGCCCAGCGCGCATACAATGCATCGACTGTCTTCTGCGCCTGCTCCAACCGTTCCAAGGCCTGATGCAACGCCTGCCCGTCGCCGGCGGCCGCGGAATCCTGCAGTGCGGCGCGCCCGGCCTCCACCGCGGCCTCGGCTTCGGCAATCCGCTGCTCAATGGTTTCGTATTCGCGCGCCTCCATATAGGAGAGCTTCTTCCTGGCGGCAACGGCAACCGCGGGAGTGGGCGGGGGCCCCGCGGCGGCCTTCGTTTTCGCTTTGCGGCCTTCCTTCTGCCATGCATCCCATTGCGAGTAATCGGCGAACACGCCGGCGCCGCCTTCGCCGTCCAGCCCTAAAACGGTGGTGGAAACGCGATCGAGCAGGTAGCGGTCATGCGTCACCAGTACAATCGCGCCCTGAAACTCCAACAGGCTTTCCTCCAGGATCTCCAGGGTGGGTATGTCCAGATCGTTGGTCGGTTCGTCCAGCAGTAGCACATCGGCCGGCTCCAGCATCAGCCTGGCAATCAGCACGCGCGCGCGTTCGCCGCCGGAAAGCCGCCCCACGGGCTGGTTCAACTGCTCAGAGGTGAACAGAAACCGGGCAGCCCAGGCAGCCACGTGCGTCACCCGCTCCTGGTAGATCACCGAGTCGCTGTCGGGCGCCAGCGCGCGGCGCAGGGATACGTCGGGATCCAGCTTCCGCGTCTGGTCGAAGTACACCAGCCGGAGGGAGTCGGCCCGCCGGATCTCGCCGCGATCGGGCGGAATTTCGCCGCGCAACAGGCGCAGCAGCGTGGTTTTCCCGCTGCCATTGGCGCCCACCAGCCCGATTCGCGCGCCGGCGGTAAGCACGAAGTCCAGCTTCTGGAACAGCGTGCGTCCGCCCATGGCGATGCCGGCGCCTTCCACTTCAATCAGGCGTTTGGTCTTGCGGTCAGTAGCCGTGAAGTCGATACCGGCGGTGGATGTGCGGGCGCGGCTCTCCAGATCGGCCAATTCTCCGATCAACTCCTGCGCCTTGTCGATGCGCGCCTTGGACTTTGTGGTGCGCGCCTTGGGGCCGCGGCGCAGCCACTCCATTTCGTTGCGCACGCGATTTTCCAGCGCGTCCTGGCGCTTGGCCTGCGCATGGAGGTAGGCGGCTTTCTTCTCAAGAAACGCGCTGTAATTGCCGGTGACGCGCAGCAAGCCATCCAGGTAAATGCGGCTTAGTTCCACCATCTCTGTGGCCACGTTCTCAAGGAAATAGCGGTCATGGCTGACCACGACGCAGGCGTAGGGCGCCGCCTGCAGCATCTTTTCCAGCCATTCGATGCCGGCCAGATCCAGATGATTGGTGGGCTCGTCCAGCAGCAGAACATCGGGGCTTTGCACCAGCGCTTCGGCGATGGCTAGCCGCTTGCGCCATCCGCCGGAAAAGGCGCCCGCGTCGGCTTCAAAATCCTCGAACCCGGCGCGTCCCAGCGTCTCCACGATATGCGATCTTTCGGCATCCGGCCCGGCCGCCCGCTGGATCACCGCGTTCACCGTGTCGCCGGGGGCGAAATGGGAATCCTGGGCGACGTAAACCAGCTTGGTGCCCTTGCGCACGGCCACTTCGCCCGAATCCGGCTCCCGCCGCCCGGCCAGGATTTCCAGCAGCGTGGACTTGCCGGCGCCGTTGGGTCCGATGAGACCGATGCGGGCGCCTTCAGAAACGGTGAAGGAAATGTCCCGGAACAGCGGGTTGAGGCCGTAGGACTTGTGGAGATTCTTTGCGTTTAATATGAGGGCCAACCAGTTGAGTGTCGCACATCGCGGGCCGGATGAAACGCTATAGTTGGCTCAATGAGTGACCATCTTCGCTGCTGGGTGGAAGTTTCCCGTCCGCAACTGGCAGCCAACTTCCGCGCCATCCGCGATGCCGTGGGCCCGTCGGTTGAAGTGATGCCGGTGGTAAAGGCCGACGCCTACCGCCATGGCGCGATTGAAGTCTCCAAGGTGCTGATTGGGGAGGGCGCGCGCTGGCTGGCCGTTTCCAGCGTCGAGGAAGGCGTCTCCCTGCGCCGCCACGGCGTCTTTGCCCGCATCCTGGTGATGGGCGGGGTGCTGCCGTGGGAGCGGCACGCCGTGCTGGAGTATCAACTCACTCCGGTGGTTCATTCGCTTGAGGAACTGCGGCAGATCGGCCCGGTGGCCTATCACCTGAAAATCGATACCGGCATGGGCCGCCTGGGCGCCAGCGACCCGCCCGAAGCCATCCTGGAGGCGATCAGGCAGGCGCACCCGGCGCGGCTGGAAGGGCTGATGACGCACTTCGCCTCTTCGGCCGACTTTACGTCTTCGCAGACGGAGGAACAGACGCGCCGGTTCTTCCACGTACGCGACAGGCTGGCCGCCGCCGGCATGAAGCCCGCCTTCCTTCATATGTCGTCCACCAACCCCATCGTGCTGGCGCGGCGCGAAACCTGGCAGAACATGGTGAGGCCGGGCATCTCGGTGTACGGCTACTGGTCACCGGGCAAGGGCGACGCGCCCAAGCCGTTAGTGGATGTCAGACCGGTGCTGAACTGGAGGGCGTCGGTGGTGCTGGTAAAGGAGGTCCCGGCGGGAGAGCGAATCGGATATGGCGGAATTTACCGCGCCGAACGCGCCACGCGCATCGCGGTGTTGGGCGTGGGGTATGCCGACGGGCTGCCACACCGGCTTTCCAACAAGGGGCGCGTCATCGCCAGGGGGCGCTTTGCTCCCATTCTGGGGGCGGTGTCGATGGACCTTACCACCATCGACGCGACGCAAATTCCCGAGTTACAGACCGGAGACTCTGTTTCCATCATCGGCGCCGAAGGTGAGGCCGCCCAGGACGCGCGCCACCTTGCCCGCGCCGCAGGCACGATTTCCTACTCTGTACTGTGCGGCATCAGCGCGCGTGTGAAGCGTGTATACCTGTAAATCCCGGTGGACACCGGTGCTCCGGTGTGATGTAATAGCGCGGAGCCGGACGCGTTAAGCTGTCCGCTCCAGGGGTTTGCCGTATGAAAATTTTGACGCTTTGTTTGGCGGCATTATTCGCCGCCGGGTTATCGGCCCAGGAATACCGCGGCCGCGTACAGGGCACCGTAGTGGACTCTACGCAGGCCCCCGTGGCAGGCGCGACAATTACGCTCGCCAACGTCAACACTGGCGTGTCCAGCACGCGCCAGACCAATGAACAGGGGCGCTACCTGTTCGACCTGGTGCTGCCAGGCACCTACACGGTCACCGTTCAACTGGAAGGCTTCAACAAGTTCGTGCAGGAGAAAGTGGTGCTGCAGTCGCGCTCCGACGTCACTGTCGACGCCACGCTGCGACCCGGCGATGTCCGGGAGGCCGTCACCGTCACTGACCAGTCGGCCACCGTTCAGTTCAACACCAGCAAGCTCGAAACCACGGTGGATACGGCGCTGGTACAGAACCTGCCGCAGATGTCGCGCAATCCGCTGTTGCTGGCCCGGCTCGACCCCGCCGTAGTGCAGCAGGATACCGCGCGCGAGGTGGAGCCTTACTTCACCTGGTCAGGCAACCGGCAGGAGATCGGAGGCGGGCGCAACTATTCCAATGACCTGCAGATCGACGGCAGCCCGATCGGCATCGGCTACAAGACCAGTTACATGCCGTCGCCCGATTCGGTGCAGGAAGTGGCCGTGCAGCAGAACGCCATCGACGCCGAATACGGACACTCGGCGGGTTCGGCGATCACGCTGACCATGAAGGCCGGCACGAACGCCTGGCACGGCAACGCCTTTTACCAGGGCCAGTATCCATGGGGGAACGCCTTTGAAAACCGCGTATTCCGCACCATCAACCTGGGCCGCACGCATATGTGGGGCGGCACGCTGGGCAATCCCATCGTGAAGAACAAGCTCTTCAACTTCTTCTCTTACGAGCAGTGGCGCAAGACGGATCCGAACGATTTTATCAACACGGTTCCCAACGACCTGGAACGTTCGGGCAACTTCTCGCAATCGCTGAACGCGACCGGCGGATTGCGCACCATTTACGATCCGTTCACCACCGAAACGTCAGCCGATGGGCGCACCATCACGCGCACTCCGTTCCCGGGTAACATCATTCCCGCTTCCCAACAGGATCCCATTTCGCGGCAATACATCGCCGGACTGTGGAAGTCGAACCGCCCGGGCCAGGGCCCCTACAACATCAACAACTATTACGTGCCGCTGCCAGTCCGCTACGACTATCACAACCTGTCCAACCGCACCGACTACACCTACAGTGACAAGCTGCGTTTCTACGGCCGCTACAGCAAGCTGTGGACGCCGGTAACGACATCGAATCCAACGGGGTCGGAATTCTTCGTCAATGACCGCGGGAGCCAGCGCGACGCAACCTCGATCTCGGGCGATGCGGTATGGACCGTCAGCCCCACCACCATCGTCAACGTCAACGGCACCTACCACAGCTTCGTCGATGCGTCCCGGTACGCGTCGCAGTGCGAAGGCTGCTGGGCGAAGTACTGGCCGAATTCGAACTTTTACAACACGGTGTTCGGCAATAAGGTGGTGCCAGAGCTGCTGCCGCGCATGTCGATTCTGGGCACCGGCACGGGCGAATACTGGACGTCGATGGGTCCGCGCGGCGGCACCTGGGATCAGCGCCCCGACGCCGATAGCGTCAGCGTGAAAGTGGCCCGCCAGCAGGGCAAGCACTATCTGAAGTTCGGCGCGGACACGCGCGGCTCCCGCACCACCAGCCTCATCGTCAGCAACAACCCCGGCTTCGGTTTCCAGGCCGACGCGACCTCGGCCACTTACATCCAGCCCGATCTGCGCGCCTCCGGCGACGGCTATGCGACGTTTCTTCTGGGCGCCATTCAGCCGGCTGGCGGCGGCCCCGACAGTTGGGACAGCGGCGCCACCTCAATGACGGCGACCATTCTGCCGCAGGGCCAGAACCGCTTTTATGGCACGTTCATCAACGATGACTGGAAGGTGACGCGCGATCTCACGATCAACATGGGCCTTCGTTATGAATTCGAGACGGCATACACCGATCCGCAGGACCGGCTCACGCGGCCGCTCGACCTCACCAGTCCCATTCCGGAAATGCAGGGCGCCAATGCGCCGCGGATGCCGGCGGAGGTGGCCCAGTTCTACAACGGGCCCACCATCTTCAATGGCGCTTTCCAGTTCGCCGATTCCAGCAATCGCGGGCAGTGGAACGCGGGCCGCGGCGGGATCTCTCCGCGCATCGGCGCGGCCTACCGCATCAACGACATGACGTCGTTCCGCGTCGGCTATGGACGTTACCTCACGCCCTGGACCGGCGGCACGTTCAACATCTTCGACACCATTTACGTCGGGTTTAAGAACGTAACCGGGGCCTATCCGTCCGTGCTGGGCGTACCGTCGGCGCGGCTGAGGGATCCATTCCCGTCGTCGCAGCCAGTGGTTCCCGCCTATGAGAAGAGCCTTGGCCGCTACACCTCGCTGGGTGATTCGCTCTCCTACGTCAACGCGAACCGGCCGCGCAGTTACAGTGACCGCATCAACTTCTCCCTCCAGCGACAGATTCCCCATGGAATCGTCGTCGACGCGACTTACTACCTGAACTTCTCCAGCCAGTTGATCGGCGGCTACAACATCAATCAGGTGGATCCGAACATCGCCTACACGCACAAGAGCGCCATCAACCGCCAGGTGGCGAACCCATTCTTCAACTTCTCCACTGTGGACAAGTTCCCAGGCGCGCTGCGCTTCCAGCGCACGGTTGGCATCACCTCGCTGATGCGGCCGTATCCGCAGTACGGCAATCTCAACGTCATTGACGGCATTGAAGGCGGAGATTCGCGCTACCAGTCGTTCCAGTTGCGCGTGAACCGCCGCTTCGCCGACGGTTACTCGGTGTTACTGGGATACAACTACTCGCGGCAGAAGGACCAGGTCTTCTTCAACGATATCGCCGCCTTCTCGCGTGACTTCTCCTGGCAGGAAAGCGACCGCCCGCGCAACCGGGTCTCCCTTGCCGGCACCTGGGAGTTGCCGGTTGGCCGCAGCCGGAAATTCGGATCGGGCATGCCGCGCGCGCTCGACTATGCGATTGGGGGATGGGACCTGAGCGGCATCATGACGTGGCGCTCGGGCTTTTTCATCCGCTTTGGCGCCCTCGAAGTCAATGGTGATCCGATCGTCGAAAATCCCACGCCCGGCCGCTGGTTCAACACGCAGGCGTTCCGCCAACTGCCGGCGTTCACGCCACGCACCAATCCGTGGCAGTACGAAGGGTTGACGAATCCGGGCCTGTTCAACCTGGACATGTCGATTGTCAAACGCATTCCGGTGACCGACAGGTTCCGGGGCGAACTTCGCATGGATGTGTTTAACGCGGCGAACAACATGACCTGGGCGAATCCGAATACCAACGTCCAGAGCAGCCTGTTCGGCGTCACCAACAACCAGTTGGCCGCTGCCTTCGGCCGCAGGGCGCAACTCGGCCTTCGCATTGAATTTTAGCCCCGGCATCCTCGCACTGGCGCTGGGCGCGCAAAGCTTCGGACAAGGCTTCGACTTACGGGAAGCCGCGCGCCTGGACAGCCAGGGTAAGTGCGCTGAATCGGAACTTCATTACCAGAGGGCGCTGGCCGCGGGAAAGCCATCACCCTCTCTTCTCAACAACGCGGGCAATCACTACCTGTTGTGCAAACAGCCGGAAAAGGCCCGGGGGTTCTTTGAACAGCTTGTGGGAACGAACCCGAGCCACCCGAACGCAAACCTGCAGCTCGCCCGGCTGCCCGGCACGCCACCCATAAAGGCGCTGGAGTATCTGGCAAGGGTGAGAGCCGGCGGCGACCCCGCGACGCTGTTCACGCTTGGCATGGAATACGGCCGTCTTGGCCGCTTTGATCGGGCCGAGGAAGCCTTGCACCAGGCATCCATCGTGCGGCCCGGCGATTTCGAAATCCTCTACCAGTTGGGCCGCGCCGCCGCCCGCGCCGGCCATCTGGAGCGTGCGCGCACCACGCTCGAAGCGGCGCTGAAGATCCGCCCCGAGGACCCCGGCGCGCTCACCGAACTGGGTCTCGCGCATGCCGGGGCCAAGGACTTCACCCGCGCCGTTTATCTGCTCGCGCAAGCCCATCAGAAGGCGCCCGGGCACCCCGGCATCCTGCTCGCTCTGGCGCGCGCCGCCGAAGACGCGGGCTACTACGGCGATGCGGCGATCGCCTATGACCGGTATCTGAAGCTCCAGCCCACTGACGAAACCGCCCGCCGGGACCGGGCGCGCGTGCTTGGTCTTACCGGCACACGGCTGGAAGAGGGATTGAAGGAGATGGAAGCCTACATCGCCCGCCACCCCGATGATCCCGCCGGCCACTTCAACCTCGCCCAATTCTCATGGCGCACCAAACCTGAGCAGTCATTGGAGCAACTGGCCACCGCCCTGCGCCTGGATCCGAAGTTCGCACCCGCGCACGTCGCCCGGGCGTGGCTTCTTCACCGGCTGGGGCGCGACGAGGAGGCCGTGCTCCATCTCAATTCCGCGCTTGCCGTGACGCCCCACGACGTCCGGGCGCTCGACCTGTTGGGCGTAGCGTATCTCTCGCTCGACCGCGCAAGGGACGCCGAGCCGGTGCTGCGGCGCGCCGTTCAACTTGCACCGAAGGACCCGGAAACGCTGCTCCACCTGGGCCGCGCACTCATGGCCTTGGGCCGCGAAACAGAAGCGCAAAACTTTCTCGATCGATATCAACAGGAGAGGCCCAAGCGACAGCGCGATCCGCGGCGCGAGCCGGGGATGATCGAATCGGCCACGCTTTCGGCCGGGCAGCGGCGCCTCCGTGAGATCGAACGGTTCGGCGCCATCGCGCGGGCCCGTCCGGATGATCCACTGCTGCAGATGCACCTGGCCACCCTCTTA
>JANRLE010000036.1:0-101224 GCA_033762895.1 Bryobacteraceae bacterium
AGCACCATGCTCAGGAAGTAGGTTCCAAAGGCAAGTTCGATGTAGGGCAGCCAGCCGCTGCGGGCGCGGTACTTCTTCTGTTCGAGTTGCATCTTCTGCCCGCCGATGGCGAACTTCGGCGTACGCACGAAGCTGGTCTGCACCCCAAGGAACGCCTCCATCACGGCGCGCGTGTTAATCACCGTCAACGCCACGCCGGCGCTCATCAGCGCGGGCAGGAAGAAGAATGCGCGCTTCCAGCTTTGCGGATACAACTCTCGCTGGGCGATCACGTAAAAGGCCGAAATGGACCAGAATGACGCGATTACCAGCGGCAGATCGATGAATACCATCTCCATCCAGCCGATGTAGAAGCGCACAATCATTACCGGCAGCATCAGCGCCGATACCACGATCATGAGCGGGTAAGAGATATTCGGCGTGAGATGACAGAACGCCTCCGCCTTCACGCGAAAGGGCAAATCAGCCTTCAGGATGCGCATCAGCAGCTTGATCGCCACCTGCATCAGACCCTTGGCCCAGCGCGATTGCTGCACCTGGAAGGCATAGGTCTCCACCGGCAGCTCAGACGGGCACTCCACCTGCGGCACGTAGACAAAGCGCCAGCCCTTGAGCTGGCCGCGGTAGCTGAGATCGGAATCCTCGGTGAGCGTATCGTGCTCCCAGCCGCCGGCGTCTTCGATCATGGAGCGGCGCAGGATGCCGGCGGTGCCATTAAAATTGAAAAACGAACCTGAGCCGTAGCGCGCGCCGTGTTCCAGCACGAAGTGGCCGTCGAGCAGCATGGCCTGCACTTCGGTCAGGATGTTGTAGTGGCGGTTGGTGTAGGTCCAGCGCGTCTGCACCATGCCCACCTTGGGATCGGTGAAGTGGTGCACGGTGCGCATCAGAAAGTCTTTCGGAGGCAGGAAGTCGGCGTCGAAGATGGCGAAAAATTCGCCGGTGGCCGATTCCATGCCCGCCTGCAGCGCGCCGGCCTTGTAGCCGTGCCTGTTGACGCGGTGGCGGTATTCGATGGGGTGCCCCATGGCGCGGTATTCGTTCACCAGCCGCTGTGTGAAAGGATGCGTCTCGTCGGTGGAATCGTCCAGCACCTGGATCTGCAGCAGTTCCCGGGGATACTCCATCTGGACCACGGTCTCCAGCAACTGCTCCACCACGTATCGCTCGTTGAACAGTGGTAGCTGGATGGTGACGCGCGGAAGCTGTTCAAAGCGCCGGCCGGGGGGCTGGCTGAGCTTTGGCCGGTACTTGAAATACTCACGGATGACGAAGTAGCGGTGCAGCCCGTAGATGGAAAGAATAATGAGGACGGTAAAGTAGGGGATCAGCAGGGCATAGTCAAACCAGGAAAGGCGGTGGATGCCGGCGAAGGTGTCGTCAAACAGGGCCTGCTGCCAGCGGGCGAAGCTGGTGGAGGCTGCAAGCATAGCGAATGGTGGAATGGCTGGTACCATGAGCTAGTCTCGACTCTTAACGGGACACATGCATGACGGCAGTGCCCAGAACGTTGCTGGTTTGCGCAGTCGCGCTGGAGTGCGGATTCGCCGGCCTTCTCGCCGTGAGTCCATTGAGATACGCGGTAGTGGAGGCGATTGCCATACTAATCGGGTCATCCGCAGTATACCTCATCGCGGTGGCCCGGGACGTGAAGGGTTCTCAATGGGCCCTGTGGATTGTGGGTTGGAGCGTGGTGCTGCGGCTGACCGCATTTGCCATTCCGCCGGACTTCACCGACGATCTGTACCGGTATCGCTGGGAGGCGCGGCTGCAGGAGGCGGGCGGTAATCCCTACCGGACGGCCCCGAACGACGAATCCGCGGTTGGGCTGCGGGACGCGACGTTTGACCGGATACCGGGGCGCGATTTCCGCGCCGTCTATGGGCCAATGACCGAATTGGCATACCGGTTGGCGTTTCGGGCAGTAGCAGCGCTCACGGGCGACCCCTGGCGGCAGGTGTTCTGGTTGAAACTGCCCGGAGCGCTGGGCGACCTTGGGGTGCTGGCCGGGTTGTGGTGGCTGCTGCCGGCGGCGGGAGTGCCGCGGGAGCGAATTCTGGTTTATGCCTGGTGCCCGCTACCGGTGTTCGAATTCTGGACGAACGGTCACAACGACACGCTGATGCTGGTCCCTTTGGTGTGCGCGTTTCTGGCATTGGCCAGGGGCCGCGCGGTGAGCGCATTCTCGCTGCTGGCCACCGCTGTCTCGGCCAAGGTGTGGCCCCTGGCACTGATACCGGTGTTTGCCGGGATGCGGCCGGGCAAGTGGCTGGCCGCCCTCGCCGTCGCGCCGGTGATCGCCCTCTGGATGTCGCCGTTCGATTGGGGACTGGCGGGCAACGCTCCGTTCCTGAGCGGATTTCTGGGCGGATGGCGTAACAATGACAGTCTCTACGGGCTGCTGCTGTGGCTCACCGGCGATCAATATCCGGCTAAGTACGCGGCGTTTGGAATCGTGTTCGGCGCCATCGCGTGGGTGACGCTCAAAGGGGAAGCGGCATCGCGCGGATCATTGGCGGTGATTGTGGTGATGCTGCTGGTTTCGGCCAACTGCCATCCCTGGTATCTCACCTGGATGCTGCCGCTGGTGGCGATTCACCGTTCGTGGGGTTTGCTTACGTGGATCGCCCTGAGCCCGCTTTTCTACCTGGTGCTTCCCCGCTGGTTTGAGGCGGGTGAATGGAACGGATCCACGCCGGAGCGATGGGCAGTTTACGCGCCGGTATTCGCCGTGCTGGTGTGGGAAGGACGGCGCTCAATCGGCTCTTCCGTGCGCCATCTGGCGCATTTCCGCCCCTTGGACCGCGGCTAGGAACCATCGTGCCGCCAACGCGGCCACCTGCTCCAGCGCTCCCGGTTCTTCGAACAAATGGGTTGCGCCCGGAACAATGGCCAATCGTTTTTCGCACAGGAGTTGTTCATAGGCCTCCTCATTCATGCCAACCACCGGCATATCATTCCCACCCACGATTAGCAGCACCGGCGCCTGGACATTCGGCAGCGCCGCGGCAGCCAAGTCCGGCCGCCCCCCGCGTGAGACGACCGCGCGGATCTTTTCGGGCAGGTTCGCGGCGCAGTAGAGAGCGGCGGCAGCCCCGGTGCTGGCGCCGAACAAGCCGATTGGCAGGGCGGCGGTTGCGGGCTCGCGATCCAGCCATTCCACCGCCGCCCTCAGCCTTGCGGCGAGCAGGCCGATCTGGAAGCGCTTGCGCGGATCGGCCTCCTCGCGCGGCGTCAGCAGGTCCAGAAGCAGCGTGGCCAGGCGTTGATGCTGAAGCACTTCGGCGACGAAGGTATTGCGCGGGCTGAAGCGGCTGCTGCCGCTGCCGTGGGCGAAAACGACAACGGCCAGCGGTTGGTCGGGTACGTTCAGTATGCCCTGTAGAATCACCGGGCCGGCGGCGATATTTACTTCTCGCGTCATCACAGTCCTCCTCATTGGAGGAGGCAATTGGCCTGCCAATGCTCAGCGTCTACTGTTTTTCCATCACGATCTTCACGTTGAGGTCGCCATTGGGCGTGTTCATTTTGCGGGTCACGGTGAGGCTGTTGCCGTCCGGCGCCAGTTCGTAGCTGTCGGCGATGCTCACCACGTTGCCCTGGATGTCGAGTTTGGAGTCGATCATCAGCACGTCGCCCTGCCATTTCGCCTTGCTCTTCAGAGCGCTGCCGCGCATGGTGTTGGAGGTTTCCTTGCCCTTGGTGTTGTAGTTGAACTCGTTGGTCTGGTCGCCGCGCGCGCCCTTCTGGGCAACGGTCACCTTCAGGTCGGGGTCGTTGTGCTCAATCTTCTGTTCGTAGCTGGTGGGAGCGGGCATCGCTCCGAAGTCGCTCTTGGCGGGAACCATTTTCCAGGTCCCGGTCAGGTTCGGTTTCGCCGCCGCCGGTAAGGCCGCCAGCGCGAGCGCCACGGCGGCGAGGCAAAGTGTGAAGGATTTGCGTGTCATGGTTTCTCTCCTGATCCTGGCGATGCCGCTTTATCGGTCCTGGCGATCTTAATATCCTATTGCCTGAAACGCAATAACCGCCGGCCGGTCACGACGGCCTTGAGTATAGCCAAAAAAAGAACGATTCCGTGCTGAGAAACCTTAATCCTGGTGCATAATGGTGTGGTTCATTTCGCCACATGAGCCAAACCACGTCCCGGCCGCCGCGCGTTGAGCGCTGGGAGATCGCTTCGTTGGCCTTGCTGCTGGTGGTCTACCTTGCCGTGTTGACGGCGCTGGCCCGTCGCACCGGGGTCACCGTCGACGAGCCTGCGCACATTGTCTCCTCCATCCTGTACTGGGAAGGCCGGGACAATCTGCAGCCACAGGACATGCCCCCGATGATCAAGATCGTGGGCGGATGGGCGGCGGCGGATGCGCGGTTTGCGGTTCCCGATGATAACCATCCGGTGTGGAAGTCCAACCACGAATGGAACATCGGCATGGACATGATCGTGAACATGAATGAAGAGCAGATCCGCGGTTCGATGTTTCGCGCGCGGCTGCCGATGTTCATTTTCCCGGCGGCAACGATTGTCCTGCTCTGGTGGTGGGGCCGTCAGTTGTTTTCTCCGCTCACGGGACTGGCGATCGCTGTGCTGTTCGCGGTGGAGCCGACGGCGCTTGGCCACGCGCCTCTTTACAAGAACGACCATGCCAGCGCGTTCGGCTACCTGCTGTTCTGGTATCGCGCCTGGCGTTACTGGCGCGCGCCTGGGTTGGGAAACGCGGCGTGGTTGGGCGTAGGCGTGCTGGCAGCGCTGCTGGCGAAACTCTCGATGATACTGGTGGCGCTGGTAGCGCCCGTAATCCTGCTGCGGAGAATCCGTACCGCGCCGGCGGCGCTAGTGGTACTGGCGCTGGTGGTGTGGACAGGAGTTGCGGCGGCCTACCAGTTCGACTTCGGGACCAGTGGGATCGATTGGCGCCCGCCGCGGCTGGCGCAGGGCGTCCGGTCACTGGCGGCTAACAATGCGGGCGGGAACTCCGTCTACTTCCTTGGGGACTACCTGCCGAGAGGGCACCGCGCCTATTTTCTGCTCGCCTCGGCAGTGAAGATGCCGGAAGTCTTGCTGCTGTTGATTGGAGCCGGGGCTGTGTACGCCTTGCGCAAGCGCCGGTGGGATGACTGGCTGTGGCTCATTCCGGGCCCGCTGTACTTCGCATTGGCGTCCATGTCCAGCCTGCAGCTTGGCTTGCGTCTGGTGATGCCGAGTCTGCCGTTCGCCCTGCTGATTGCCGGCTGTGCCGTCCGGCGATTGGAACCGGGGCGCTGGCGATGGGCGCTGGCTGCCGTTGGCGTGTTGCTGTTGGCGCAAAACGCGCTGATCCATCCCCACCAGCTTTCGTTCTTCAATACGGCGGCGGGCGGGCCCGGCCAAGCGATTCGCTATCTTTCCGACAGCAACGTCGACTGGGGCCAGGACTTGAGGACGCTGCGCGGGTTCATGCGGCAACAGGCCATTCCCAGAATTAACCTCTCCTATTTCGGCACGGACAACGTTTGGGCGTACTTCAAGGAAGACGAGGTGAAATGGGTGCAACCGCCGTACGCGGAGCAGGATGTGAAGGCGCCCATCTACGAGCCTGAGCCCGGCTACTACGCCATCAGCGCGACGCTGCTCACCGGCCAGTTCTTCCCGGCAGGGTATCGTAGTTATTATGGGGTTTTTCGCAAGATGACCCCGATTGGTTATGCGGGCTATTCGATCTACATCTATCGGGTCCCCTGAAAAGCTGCACAGCGGGCGGCGAAAAGGGGCGGAAGAAGGCAAGAAGGGGCTCACCAACGTGCGCGCGGTGATGCCCCTGGTGTGGGAACTGGTCCGTCCGCGGCGGGGCATTCTGCTGATCGGCCTGGTGCTGATCGTCATCAGCCGCGTGGCCGGACTGGTGCTGCCCGCCTCCACGAAGTTCCTGGTGGACGACATCATCGGCAAGAGGCAGGCTGAACTGCTGCTGCCATTGTTTGGCGCGGTGCTGGGCGCCACGCTGGTGCAGGCCTTAAGTTCCTACGCCCTGACTCAGTTGCTTTCCAAGTCCGCGCAGAAGCTGATCGCCGAAATGCGCCGCAAGGTGCAGGTTCATGTCGGCCGTCTTCCGCTCGCCTATTTTGATTCCAACAAGACCGGGGTGCTGGTTTCGCGCATCATGAGCGACGTGGAAGGCGTGCGCAACCTGGTAGGCACGGGCTTGGTGGAGTTTGTAGGCGGGCTGCTCACGGCGGTGCTGGCGCTGGTGATGCTGCTGCGCATCAACGCGATGATGACCGGCATCGCGCTGGGTGTGGTTGTGGCGTTTTCCTTCATTTTGAAATATGCGTTCGGCACGCTGCGGCCCATCTTCCGCGAACGGGGCAAGATTAACAGCGAGGTGACCGGCCGGCTCACCGAATCATTGGGCGGCGTGCGTGTGGTGAAGGGCTATCACGCCGAAAAGCGCGAAGAGGATGTGTTTTCGCAAGGCGTGCAGCGCCTTCTGGACAATATCCTCAAATCGCTTACCGGCGTTTCCATCATGAGCATGTCGGCGACGGTGCTGCTGGGGATCGTCGGCGCAATCGTGATGTACATTGGCGCGCGGCAGATTCTGGCCGGCACGCTGACCCTGGGCGGCTTTGTCACCTTCACAGCGTTTCTCGCCTTCCTGGTCGCTCCGGTTTTTCAGATTGTCGGCATCGGAACGCAGTTGACCGAAGCGCTGGCCGGACTGGAGCGAACCAAGGAGATTCTCGACGAACGGCGTGAGGATCAGGATCCCAGGCGGCAGACCACATTGGGTACGCTACGGGGCGAGGTGAGGTTCGAATCCGTGAACTTCGAATACGAACCGGACAAGCCGGTGTTGCGCGACGTCTCCTTCGTGGCGGCGCCTGGCACGGTGACGGCGCTGGTGGGATCGTCGGGCTCGGGCAAATCGACCACCATCGGGCTGGTTGCCGCCTTTTACAGCCCGGGCTCGGGGCGAGTGAGCGTCGACGGCGTCGACCTGGACACGGTGAAGCTGGATTCCTACCGCACCCAGTTGGGCGTCGTCCTGCAGGATACGTTCCTGTTTGACGGCACCATTGGCGAGAACGTGTCGTTCTCCAAGCCTGACGCGACGGCGGAGGAGGTGCTTGCGGCCTGCCGCATCGCGCGTGTGGATGAATTCGCCGAACGCTTCGCCGACGGCTACGACACCGTGATCGGGGAACGGGGCGTGAAGCTCTCCGGCGGACAACGGCAACGCCTGGCCATCGCGCGCGCCATTCTCGCCGATCCGCGCATCCTGATTCTGGATGAAGCCACATCCAGCCTCGATTCGGAATCCGAACACATGATTCAGCAGGGTCTGGCGCATCTGATGAAGGGTCGCACCACCTTCGTCATCGCACACCGGCTCTCTACCATCCGGCGCGCCGATCAGATCCTGGTGATGGAAGACGGAAGCATCCTCGAGCGCGGGACGCACGATTCCCTATATGCGCTCAAAGGGCGATATTACGATTTGTATACCCGCCAGCATGGATTGGAATCGAACCTCTTCCTGGCGCCCGGCGAGGGCGACCTGGTGGAAGAAGGGGCCTCCCCAGCGGTGGCGGGGAGAAATACAATTGGAGAGCCGATTCGAATTCTCTAAAAGGTGTTATGGCCTCCGAATTCTCGCCCAGGGAGATGCGCGTACTTAGCGCTCTGGATACGCCAGCAAAGATCCAGCGTTTTCTGGATAAGGAAGTTCGCTACAACAGGGAGGAGCGCGGTCCCACTTGCCGTTCGCCCCGCCGCGTACTGCGGGACCGCGTGGCGCAGTGCGTTGAAGGGGCGCTGTTCAGTGCCGCGGCGCTAAGGCTACAGGGACATCCGCCGATGCTGCTGGATCTGGAAGCCGTGCGCGACCACGACCATGTGCTGGCGCTCTATCGCGTGAACGGGCACTGGGGCGCCATCGGGAAGTCGAATTACACCGGCCTGCGTTTTCGCGAGCCCGTATACCGGACCGTGCGCGAACTGGTGATGTCCTACTTTGAGCACTATCACAACACCAGGGGCGAAAAAACGCTGCGCAAGTACTCCCGTCCGGTGCGTCTGGCGCAGTTCGACCACCTGAGTTGGATGACGACGGAGGAAGACGTCTGGGCGATCCCGGAATACCTGTGCAGTGTGTATCACCGGCCCCTGATCACGCGGTCGATGGAGAACCGCCTGAACCGCGTGGATTCCCGGTTGCGTGCTTTCGAACAGGTGGGGAGGCGCGCTTAGCCGCTACGACTCGTACTCCTCGGAAACGAAGGTGCTTTCAAAAGCGCGGTCCAGCACGTCGGCGGTAAGCTGCCATGGCAGTCCCTCGAAGCGGATCAGGTCGATGGCGTGCGTAATCACGTCGCGCGGCTGGCAGCGGCGGAACATTTTCCCCGTGGCGCGGTAGCGCGTCTGGAGAAAGGCGTCGAGCGCCCCGGGCTGCAATCGCAGATCCTGCGCCTTGCAGTAGTCGTTGAAGATCTTGATAAATTCCTTTTCATCGGGGCTCCGCATGAACATCTTGTACTGGATGCGGCGCAGGAAGGCCTCGTCGCCAATCTGTTCCGGCCTCAGGTTGGTGGAAAAGACAAGAAACGTGTCAAAGGGCACCGACATCTTGCCGCCCGACAGGAACGTGAAATAGTCCACGCCTTTTTCCATGGGCACGATCCAGCGGTTCAACACTTCGGCCGGCGACACCTTCTGCCGTCCGAAGTCGTCGATCAGATAGATGCCGTTGTTGGCTTTGAGTTGAAAAGGCGCGTCATAGATCCGGGCATCCTGCTTGAAGGAAAGGTCCAGCATCTCAAGACCAAGTTCGCCGCCGGACATGATAAAGGGACGCCGGGCGCGGAACCAGCGCCCGTCGTAGTGGTTCTCCTCGGAAACGTTCCAGATGGACGGCTCATCGCCGTCGTCGCTATCCAGGCGCTGGTGATAAAGCGGATCGTACATCTGAATGATCTGCCCGTTGGCTTCGATGGCGAATGGAATGTAGATGGGGTCGCTTTCGATCCGCAGCAGCGCCTCGGCAATGTAGGTCTTGCCGTTTCCCGGCTGTCCGTAGATGAGGAACGACTTGCCTGCGTTTACGGCCGGGCCCACCTGCATGATCGTCTTCTCGCTGACCACCATGTGGCTAAATGCAGCTTCGAGCTTGGCCCGGTTCAGCCAGCTTCCCTTGCGCTTCTGCTGCAGCACGGCTTGCGTATACTGCTCCAGCGGCACCGGCGCCCTGCCTCCGTAGGCATTGCTCTCAAGAAACTTCTGCGCCAATGCGCGGCCCTGGTCCGACACGGCGAACACCGACGAGACCGGCCCCATGCCGAAGGAGCGCTTCACGGCCACCAGGTGCTGCAGCTTGAAATACTCCAGGCTGCCCTCAATGATGGAAAAATTCAGCCCCACCTGGCGGGCAAGGTCCCGCCCGCTGATTTCTCCCCGGAAATAGATCAGCTTCAGAATCAGTTGCTGGACCATCGTCTCGGAAAGGCCCGTGTCCTCCAGCGTTTGGGGAACCGGGGGCACGAACGCTTCGAGAGTGTCCGACTGGGGTAGGTTGAGTCCTTGAATCGCCATTGGTTGCTCAGGTGTTCACCTCCTTTATCGGCAGTAAGGCGCCGGATCGTTAGCGGGAATCGGCGCGGCCCGCAATGTTATAATCCGGCCCAGAACTCACATCAGCAAATGGAAGGCTGTTTGAATGCATCAAGTCAACAGACGAGATATCCTGCGCGGTGCGGCCGCGGCCGCCGCGTCGCTCACCGCAACCACCGGGGCGGGAGCGAAGGTGCTGAAGAACATGGGCTCGGCCGGTCCGGGACTCACGGCTCGCATCCGGTCCATGGGACCCAGGTGGGATATCGTCGAATACTGCCATGAAAAAGGGCTGGGCGCCGCTCACACGTCCCTGCCGCGCGACCTCAACGCGGCGGGAGTGAAGAAAATCCGCGACCAGGTGAATCGCTACGACATGCGCCTCACCATCGGCTTGCGCTCGCCGCGCACCGAGGCCGACCTGCCGCAATATGAAGCAGCGGTGAAGGCCGCCTCGGAAATGGATGGCCGCGTGGTGTGCGTTCACGACCCCTTTTCCGGACGCCGTTACGAACAGTTCCGCAACGCCAGTGAGTTTCACGAATTCGACGCGGTGTGCAAAACCGCGGTCCGCCGTGCCGAACCCATTCTGCGCCGGCATAAGATGCCGCTGGCCATTGAGAATCACAAGGGCTGGCGTTCCCAGGAACTGGCCGAATGGGTGAAGTCGACGGGATCCGAATATGTCGGCGTCTGCCTCGACATGGTGAACAATGTGTCTCTGATCGAGACGCCGATGCAGACCATCGAGACACTGGCGCCTTACACCATCTTTGTGAGCTTTAAAGATATCGGGGTCGATTTCTACGAGCAGGGCCTGCTGCTTTCCGAAGTGGCGCTGGGTGACGGCCACATGGATCTCGCCGGTGTCGTCGCCATGATGCAGAAGCGAAATCCGAAGATGCTGTTCCAACTCGAGATGCTGACCCGCGATCCGCTCAAGGTACCCATCTTCACCGAACAGTACTGGAAGGTTTACGACGACAAGAGCCCGGCGCCATCGCGGGACCTGGCGATGCTGATCGCCTGGGTCCGTAATCATCCGCCCAAGAGGCCGCTGCCCCGCACTTCGGGGCTAACGCCGGAGCAGGTGCTGGCGCTCGAAGACGAGCTAAACCAGCGCAGCATCGACTATGCGCGGACGAACCTGCCGGCGCTGGCCTGACAGCCGGACCGCACCGCGTCAGCGGTATCGTTCAGCGGCGCGGGCCCTGGCCTTGGCCGCCTCTTCCTCCCGGTTCTTCGGCGGCGCGTTCGTTTCGAGCGCGCGCAGCAGCCGCGCCGAAACGCCCGCCACTTCATCCACCGCCGCCAGAAACGCGCTTTCGTTCGCTTTTGACGGCTTCGTGAACCCGCTGATCTTTCTGACGAACTGGATGGAAGCGGCCCGGATCTCCTGTTCCGTCACGGGCGGATCAAAATTGAAAAGCGGCCGGATGTTCCTGCACATTCGTTTCTGCCCTCAAGGTATCATGCAACAGTATGAACGAACCTACCCGCCGTGCTCTGATTGGCGCAGCCACCCTGGTGCCTGCGTCCGCCGTCAAATCCAGCGCCGCCAACTCCACGCCCTCGGTTGGTGTCATTGGTGTGGGCAACCGGGGTTCCAACCTCGCCCGCCTCGCGGCGGAACAGACCTCTGCCAAACTGACCGCCATCTGCGATTTGTCGGATGAGAAAGTGGCGGCGGCGAAGAAGATCGCTCCTTCGGCGCGCACGTTCAAGGATTACCACGAGCTATTGAAATCCGATGTCGACGCCGTGATCATCGCAACGCCGGTATTCCTGCACGCCGAACACCTGGAGGCGGCGGTGCAGGCGGGCAAACACATCTACATCGAGAAGCCGGCGGCATCCAGCCTGGCCGACTGCAAGAAGATGCTGCGCATCGTCGACTCCGCCCCGCGCCGCATCAACATCAATTTTGGCTTCCAGCGCCGCTACGGGCAGCTTTACCAGAAGGCGAAGCAGGCACACGATGCCGGCGCCATCGGCAGGATCCAGTGGGCGCAGGTGCAGTTCGTCAAGAGCGTGAGAGCGCGCAGCGGTCCTGCCGGGCGCCCGGCGTCGATGGAGGAGAAGATCAGGAACTGGGGCGCATGGCAGGAGCTTTCCGGCGATCTGATCGTCGAGAACAACATCCATCTCATCGACGTCATGAACTTGTTCATGGGCGCGCGGCCTTTGAAAGCCCACGGCACCGGCGGCCGCACCAACAAAGGCTACGGCGATAACCGGGATCATGTTCACGTCACATACTCCTATCCGGACAACGTCAGCGGGCTGCTGGTGGGCACCGGCCTCGCCGCCCCGGGATTCCGCTACGTCTTTGAGCAGTTCCACGGCCCGGCCGGCACCATTGAGGTTTCAGAAAATTACTGGAAGCTGCTGCGCGGACTGAAGGAGGAGGCCGGGGAGCGGGCAACCCGCAATCCATCGGTCGATTCGGTGGCCGCCTTCGTCGGGCGCGTAGCCCAGAACAAGCCCGAAAACAGCGGCGCCCGCGGCATCGAGAGCACCCTTACGGCGATCCTGGGCCGCATGGCGATGGATCGGGGCCGCGAGGTGACCTGGGACGAGATGATGGCGTCCGCTTAGGGAAGCCGGCCCTGATCACCGGCGCAGATAGGCATCATCGCCGCGAAGCCAATCCTCCCGGACGGGCGCGAACACGTCGATGGCCACAGAGTCCTCCAGCGCCTCGACACGGTGTGGCAGGTCCGGGGGAATGACCAGTGATTCGCCGGCGAGCAATTCCTGGGGCCCTTCCGGGAACTCAAACAGCAGCCTGCCTTCGAGCAACGTTGTAATCTGCTCATTCACGTGGTGATGGCGCGGCACCACGGCGCCCTTTTTCAGGATGAGCCGCGCCATGGTGAGATTGACGCCATGCACCACCTGACGGCCGGTCAGTTCGTTCATCTGCTCCACAGGAGCTTGCATCCATCGTTGGACCCGCATCGCTCCCGGATTGTATCATGGAGAATTGGCCCTGGAGGTTCATTGAAAGGTATCGTGCTGGCAGGCGGAACAGGCAGCAGGCTGTATCCGCTCACAAAAATCACCAACAAACACCTGCTCCCCATCTACGACAAGCCGATGATCTACTACCCCATCGAGACCCTTGTCGATGCAGGTATCCGCGACATTCTGGTGGTGACGGGCGGACGAAACTCCGGAGATTTTCTCCGGCTGCTGGCAAACGGCAAGCAATTCGGCCTGAAGCACCTGAATTACGCGTATCAGGAAGGCGAAGGCGGTATCGCCGAAGCGCTGGACCTGGCCGAACATTTCGCCGATCACGACAGTGTCTGCGTGATCCTGGGCGACAACATCATCGAGAAGAGCATCCGCCCGGCCGTGGAGGCATTTGAGAAACAGGAGCGCGGCGCGAAAATCCTTCTCAAGGAAGTGCAGGACGCCGAGCGGTTCGGCGTGGCCGAGATCAAGGGTGACCGGATTGCCGGCATCGAAGAAAAGCCTCGCCGTCCGAAATCGAATTACGCCGTCACTGGTATCTACATGTACGACAAGACGGTGTTTGAGAAGATCAAGACGCTGGTGCCATCGGCGCGCGGCGAGCTTGAGATCACCGACGTCAACAACGCCTACATTCGCGAAGGCACGATGACTTTCGATTTCCTGGAAGGCTGGTGGACCGACGCGGGCACGTTCGATTCGCTGCTGCGGGCGGCCAATCTGGTGGCCAACACCAGACAGGCGATCGTGCCAGGATATGAGGCAATTGAACCATGACCGTGACCGAGGCTCCGTTTGCCGTCCACGGCGATCTGCAACTCGCACTGCCGAGGTGTGAAAAAGGCATCGGGAAGGTGATTTTGAAGCCCGATTCGCCCGATCTGATCAGCGGCGTCGTGGCGGCGCCGTTCGCTCTCTGGCCCGACGACCGCGGGTACTTTCTGGAAGTGGCGAGAATCGGGCAGGGGCCGGTGGCCGGATTCGCCCCCCCCACCACGCAGATCTCGGCCGCTCTCAGCTATCCGGGCACAATTAAGGCCTTTCACTATCACCTGCTGCAGAGCGATTTGTGGGTCCCCACGATGGGCATGTTTCAGGTGGCGCTGGTGGATCTGCGGTTGGGCTCGGCGACCTACGGCCTGCGCAACACGATTTACGCGGGCGCGCTGCGTCCGTGGCAGATCCGGATTCCGCCGGGTGTGGCGCATGGCTACAAGGTGCTGGGCGAACAGGCCGGGATGCTGGTATACGTCACCAGCCAGATTTACAACCCGAAGGACGAGGGGCGAATCGCCTATAACGATCCGAATCTCCATTATGACTGGGAGACGCAACACAAATGAAGCTGCTTGTGACGGGTGGCGCCGGCTTTATCGGGTCGGCGTTCGTCAGGCTGGTGCTCGGTGAGGGCGGCGCTGCCCGGCTGACGAACCTGGATAAACTGACCTACGCGGGCAACCTGGAAAACCTGGCCGAAGTAGCCGGCTCGCCGGCCTACCGGTTTGTCAAAGGCGACATTGCCGATGCCGGTGACGTGGAACGCGTTTTCAGTGAAGAGAAGCCGGACGCGGTTGTCCATTTCGCGGCGGAATCGCACGTGGACCGCAGCATCCTCATGCCGGACGCCTTTGTGCGGACCAATGTCTTCGGCACGTTCACGCTGCTGGAGGCGGCCAGGCGCCACAAGGTTGAGCGGTTTATTCACGTTTCCACCGATGAGGTTTATGGCAGCCTGGATGAGCCGCTGGAGGCAGGTGAGAACGATCCGCTGAAGCCCAGCAGCCCGTATTCGGCATCGAAGGCCGGCTCCGATCTGCTGGCGCTTTCCTACTATACGACCTACAAGCTGCCGGTTGTGGTGACGCGGGCATCGAACAATTACGGCCCGTACCAGTTTCCGGAAAAGCTCATCCCGCTGATGATCTCAAACGCATTGGAGGACCGGAACCTGCCCATCTACGGGGACGGACTGCAGGTTCGGGACTGGCTGTTTGTGGATGATCATTGCCGGGGCATTCTGGCTTTGCTGCACAAGGGCCGGGCGGGCGAGATTTACAATATCGGCGGCAGCCGGTCCCTGCCCAACATCGAGGTGGTGAAGCAGATACTGGCGGCCACGGGCAAGCCCGCCTCGCTGATGACCTACGTCACAGACCGTCCCGGGCATGACCGGCGCTATGCCTTGTCGAGCCATAAGCTGGAAGCCGAGACAGGCTGGAAGCCGCAGGTGGGGTTTGAGCAGGGCCTGGCCCAAACCGTGTCCTGGTATCGCGACAACCGGGACTGGGTGGCGCGCGTGAAATCGGGCGAGTACCAGAATTACTACGAGCGCAACTACGCCAACCGTTGAAACAAGTGAAGACGTCGCTGCTGTCCGTTCTCGTGCCCGTCTACAACGAGGAGGAGTATGTGGCGGCGGCGTTGGAGCGCGTGATGAAAGCGCCGCTGCCGGAAGGCATGGAACTGGAGATTGTGGCGGTGGACGACGGGTCCACGGACGGCTCAGCCGAGGCCGTGCAGGCGCTGGCGATGCGATACCCGGCAATCCGCCTTTTCCAGCACTCCAGCAACAGAGGCAAGGGCGCGGCCATCCGGACCGCGCTGGAGCATGCCCGCGGGGAATATTCGATCATCCAGGACGCCGACCTGGAGTACGACCCGCGGCAGTTTCCTGTCATGCTGAAGCCGCTGGTGGAGGGCAGTGCGGACGCGGTGTTCGGGTCGCGCTTCCTGGTGGCGGGCGAACGGCGGGTGTTGTATTTCTGGCATGCCTTCGCCAACACGGTGCTCACGACGTGCTGCAATATCGCGGCTGACCTGAACCTCACCGACATCTACACCTGCTACAAGGCGTTTCGCACTTCGCTGGGCCGCAGCATTCCCATCCGCTCGAACGGCTTCACGTTCGAAGTGGAGTTCACCATCAAGCTGGCCAAGCGCGAAGCGCGCATCTACGAGGTTCCGATCAGCTATTACGGGCGGACCTACGAGGAGGGCAAAAAGATCCGGCCCGCGGACGCGATCAAGGGGCTGATGGCGATCCCGCGGTACTGGCTTTCGGGCAACATCTATACCGATTCGGGACCGGCGATTCTGGACGCGTTCTCCGAGGCAAAGCGATTTAACCGCTGGATGGCGGACACGATCCGGCCGCACGTGGGGAGATCGGTTCTCGAAATCGGAGCGGGCATGGGCAACCTTACGCGCCAGTTGGTGGGAAGAAGGAAGCGCTACATTGCCACCGACATCGACCCCGAGCACATGGCGCGTTTGTCGGCGACGTTGTGGCACCGGCCAAACCTGGAGGTGCGGCGCTGCGATCTGGCCGCGGCCAGCGACTTCGATTCGCTCGAAGGCGCCGTCGATACCGCGATCTGCCTGAACGTGCTGGAGCACGTGAGCGAAGCCGGTGCGGGCGCCCGCAACCTGTTCCGCGTCCTTGAGCCGGGCGGTTGCGCGATCGTGCTGGTGCCGCAGGGACAGTGGGCGTTCGGAAAGATCGATGAGGCGCTGGGGCACGTGAAGCGCTATTCGCCGGCGGAGTTGCGCGCCCTGCTGCAGGACGCCGGCTTCCACGTGGAACGGATTCTCGAGTTCAACCGGATCTCGCTTCCCGGGTGGTACTTCAACGGCAAGGTGCTGGGAAAGTCGACGATCAGCCCGTTTCAACTGCGGCAGTTCAACCGCACGGTGTGGCTTTGGCGGCGCATCGACCGCTTTCTCCCCTGGGGCCCGGCGTCGATCATCGCGATCGCGCGCAAACCATCGGTGGAACAGCGGCGTTCGTCGGCGGGCGGGATGCGTCCGGCGACTGGAGCGTGATCGGGCGCGCCGCCGCTGGTAGGCTGATTCTGGGAGGCGGACACGCTGTGAATCGCAAGGGAAGCGCGCGCACTGGTTACACCGTCGGAATCGCCCTGATCACCCTCGGCTCGCTATTGTTGCTGGAACGGATGGGCCTGTTGCAGACCAATCTGCTCCGCCATTTCTGGCCGCTGGTCATGATGGCGGCGGGCGCGGCAATGCTCAGCAGGCGCGGCGGCGTTCATCCTTTCGGCGTGCTGCTGATCGCCTTCGGGCTGATGTTCGAGTTGCAGAAACTGGGGTGGCTGCGATTCCGCGTGTGGGATCTGTGGCCGCTCTGGCTGATTGCGTGGGGCATTCTGCTGCTGTGGCGGGCCCGAAGCGCCGGCCGCTGCGAAGGACGATGGACAGACGCCGACGACAACCAGCTTTCCGAATGGGCCATCTTCGGCGGTGTTTCGCTGCAAAGCTCGGCACGGCGTTTCGCCGGAGGGAACCTGATGGCGATGTTTGGCGGGGTGGAGATCGATTTCCGGTCCGCGCATCTGGCTGAGGGCCCCGTGGTGTTGTTTGCCGACGCGATTTTCGGCGGTGTCGAGTTGAAGGTTCCGCCGGGCTGGCGTGTGACGGTTCGCGGCACGCCCATCTTCGGCGGCTATGAATCAAAAGCGCTGCCGCCGGCGGAAACCCCTGGCATCCCCGAACAGCACCTGGTGATACGCGGCTTTGCGATGTTCGGCGGCGTGGAAGTCAAGAACTAACTGTGCATCCCCTGCTGGCAGAACGGCGCTGGATTCTCTACGGGCTGGCCTGGACGCCGGTCTGCGCGCTGCTGGCCTATTTCCAGGTGCGGTCCGGCGCGGGGAATTGGCTGGCGTCGCTTCTGACGGCGGCGCCGCTCTCGGCGTTCTATGCGGCGATCTGCCTGACACCGTGGTTTCTGTGCCGCCGGAACCCGCTGAGCGAACGGAGCGCGGTGACGATCGTGGTGACATCGGTTGCCGCTTCGCTTGCGGCTGCGGCGATTTGGGCCGCCTTCGCCCAGCTTATTCTGGACGGCGGGATCGGCTGGCTGTGGGCGGGCGGCGTTTTGTTGTATCTGCTGTCGATCACGTTTCACTACCTGTTGAGTGAGCTCGAGGCCCTGCGGGCTTCGCGCGAGCGCGAGATGCAGTCCGTAATGATGGCCCGTGAGGCGGAGTTAAAGGCGCTGCGGCAACAGGTGAATCCGCACTTTCTTTTCAACAGCCTGAATTCGATCAGCGCGCTGACGTCGATCGACAGGGAACGGGCGCGGCGCATGTGCGTGCAGCTTGCCGACTTCTTCCGGCTCAGTCTGGCGATCGGGGACCGGCGGCTGATCCCGGTTTCCGAAGAACTGGCGCTGGCCCGGCACTATCTGGCGATCGAGCAGGTCCGTTTCGCCGAACGGCTGCGGGTGGAGGAAAGGGTTGAGCCGGCGGCGTTGGCTGTGCTGGTGCCGCCACTGCTGATGCAGCCGCTGATTGAGAACGCGGTGAAGCATGGCATCGCACAGATGATCGAGGGAGGCGTGGTGCGGATTTTCGTGGCAACCGGGGAAAACGATCTGATGCTGGCGGTAGAGAACCGATATGATCCGGAGTCGCCTGCTCCGCGCGGCGCCGGTGTTGGCCTGGAAAATGTGCGGCGGAGGTTGGCGGCGGTGTATGGAGGGGGCGCGAGATTGGAGGCGCGGGCGGCGAACTCTATGTACCGGGCTGAGATCCGCCTGCTGAAGAAAGGAGCCGGTACTTAGTATGGAGCCGTTGCGCGTAGTGATTGTGGACGATGAACCGCTGGCGCGGGCCGTGCTGCGCGAATTTCTGGATGCCATGGAATCGATGGAGGTTGTGGCGGAGTGCGGCGATGGTTTTGAAGCGGTGAAGGCCGTGGCCGAGTTGAAACCGGATCTGCTGCTGTTGGACGTGCAGATGCCGAAGCTGGATGGTTTTGAGGTTCTGGAGCTGCTGGAAGGCGAAACCGCGGTGATCTTCGTGACGGCGTTTGATTCTTACGCAATGCGCGCCTTCGAAGTACATGCGGTGGATTATCTGCTGAAGCCGTTCAACCAGGAGCGGTTGGAGATGGCCGTGGGGCGCGCGCGGCAGCGGTTGGGCGCAAGGCCGGCGGGTGGGGCGGAACTGGCGGCGGCAGGGCGGGGTCCGCGGCAGTATCTGGAACGGATCGTGGCGCGGGATGGTCCGAAGGTTCACATCATCCCGGTGGAAAAACTGGATTTCGTGGCCGCGCAGGAGGACTACATCGGGCTTCGGGCCGAAGGCAGGACGGTGCTGAAACAGCAGACCATCTCCAGCCTTGAGGCGTCGCTTGATCCGGCTCGCTTTGTGCGCATTCACCGTTCCTACATCGTGAACGTGGAGCGCGTTGCCCGCGTGGAGCCGTATGGCAAGAACAGCAAGGTGGCGGTGTTGACGACCGGGGAAAAGCTGGCCATGAGCCGCGCAGGCTACGCCCGGTTGGAGGCGTTATTGCAGGGGTGACTGGATCAGCGCAGCACCTGGTGCTTTTCCCAGCCCGGCTGATCCGGCAGCCAGTTCCTGGACGTGTAGTCGGTGGCCGTCAGCAGCAGTAGAATCAGCAGGAAGATCACCGCCACCACCACGGCCAGCTTGGTGAGAATCTGGCTCCATTTCACGTGCATGAAGTAGAGGATCACCAGGCTCGCTTTGAACACGGCGATGCCGATGGCCACAACGAAGTTGAATGCGCCGAGATCGATGGTGGAGACGGCGTAGGTCAGGATCGTGCAGATCATCAGCACGAAAAAGATCGTGACATACATCCCGGTGGAGGAAATGTGCGCGTGTACGCCTCCCTGCGAGTGTCCGTGTTGGTCGTGATGCGTCATTCGGTCCGTCTCCTCAAATCAGATACAGCAGCGGGAACAGGAATATCCACACAATGTCCACGAAGTGCCAATACAGGCCTGATATCTCCACCGGATTGTAATAGGAGGCCGTGTAGACGCCGCGGCGGGCCGTCATCAGCAGCCATAACATGATGCCAAAGCCCACCACCATGTGGATGGCGTGCATGCCGGTCATGGCGAAGTAAAGACAGAACAGGATCTGCACTTCGCGAGGGCCTTCCCCTTCCCACTGCCAGTTCAGGCCGGGGACGTGATGATGATGCCACTTCTCGGAGTATTCCACCGCCTTCACGCCAAGAAACGCCGCCCCGAAAATCATGGTCAACACCAGCATGAGCTGCAGACGTTTCTGCTTCCCCAATTGGGCGCTCTGCACCGCCAGCGCCATGGTCAAACTCGACACGATGAGCACGACGGTGTTAAAGGCGCCGAGCGGGACATTGGTGGTGGCCGCTGCAAGCTTGAAGGCTTCCGGAGACCAGGCGCGGTAGACGGCGTAAGCGCCGAACATGCCGCCGAAGAACATCACTTCGGTGAGCAGGAAGAGCCACATGCCCAGGTTGCCGGATTCATACTGCTGCTGGGCGTCGTGAAACTGGTGCGCAACATGTTCTTCGGGAAGCGGGTGCGCTACCGCCATCGTGTTAGTGTCCGACAAGGGCTTTTTCCTCCGTCTCGGCGTAGGCGTATACTTCTTCCCTCACCACCGGCATTTCCAGGAAGTTTTCAGTGGGCGGCGGCGACGGGATGGTCCACTCCAGGCCCTTCGCGCCAAAAGGATTCATGCCGGCGTCGGGGTGCTTCTTGAGCGCCGAAGCGGTCAGGTAGATGGCGGGCAGCAGGAAGCCGATTCCCAGCACCGTCGCCCCGGCGGTGGACAGGATGTGGAGCACCTGCCACTCTTCCGGGTAGCTGGCATAGCGCCGAGGCATGCCCATATAGCCCAGCAGGAACTGCGGGAAAAACGTGAAATTGAACCCGAGGAAAACCAGCACCGCGGAAACGCGCGCCCAGATCTCGTGGTACATGCGGCCGGTCATTTTCGGCCACCAGAAGTGCAATCCGCCCAGATAGGCCAGCACCATGCCGCCCACCATCACGTAGTGGAAGTGCGCCACGATGAAGTAGGTGTCGTGAAGATGCATGTCGACGCCCACCATCGCCACCACCACACCGGTGACGCCGCCGATGGTGAATAACCCGATAAAGCCCAGCGCATAGAGCATCGGCGTATCCCAGGAGACCGAACCCTTGTACATCGTCGCGGTCCAGTTGAACACCTTGATGGCGGAAGGCACGGCCACCGCCTGCGTGATGAACGCAAACACCAGGCTCGCGTAGACCGATTGGCCGGACACGAACATATGGTGGCCCCAGACAAAGAATCCAATGATGGCGATGCCCAGGCTTGATCCGGCGATGAACTTATAGCCGAACACATGCTTGCGCGAGAAGCAGGTGACGATCTCGCTGATGACGCCCATCCCCGGCAGGATCATGATGTAAACCGCCGGGTGGGAGTAGAACAAGAACAGATGTTGGAAGAGCACAGGATCGCCGCCCAGGGCGGGATCGAAGAAGCCGATACGGAACGCGCGTTCGAGCATCATCAGCACGAGCGTGATAGCCACCACCGGAGTGCCCAGCAACTGGATGAGGCTGGTGGCGTAGTGCGCCCAGACGAATAGCGGCAGCCGGCCCCAGGTGAGGCCCGGCGCACGCATCTTGTGGATGGTGACCACGAAATTCAGGCCCGTGAGGATCGAGGAGAATCCGGCCACAAAGGCGCCCATGGCGGTGATGATCACCGCGCTGTTGGAGTAAGTGCTGGAATAGGGCGTGTAGAACGTCCATCCGGTTTCCACACCCCCCGTCACCGCCGCGATCAGGCCGCAGGTGCCGCCGATCATGTACAGGTACCAGCTCAGCAGGTTGATCTTTGGAAACGCCAGATCCTTAGCGCCCACCATGATGGGGATGAGGAAATTTCCAATGGTGGCGGGTATGGATGGAATGAGGAAGAAGAAGATCATCACCACACCATGCATGGTGAACATCTTGTTATAGGTCTCGGCATCCATGAAGTCCGACTGCGGCGTGAGCAGTTCCAGACGGACCGCGGCGGCGAAAATACCGCCCAACAGAAAGAATACGGTGATCGAGATCAGATACAGGATCGCGATCCGCTTGTGATCTTTTGTCAGCAGCCAGGATTGCCAGGTATGGCCGTTGCCCAGGTAACTGACGAACTGGCCGGCTTGAGAGTCGGCATGAGTCGCGCTCATTGCTGTGCCTCCCCTTCTTTTTCAAGACTCTTAATATAAGCTATAACTTGCAGCAAACCTTCCTCGCTGATCTGCCCCTGAAAGGTTGGCATGATGGAAGAATATTTTTCAACGATCTTGGCGCGCGGGTTGATCACCGATTCACGGATGTAGGCGTCGTCGGCTCGCACCACGGCGCCGTTCTGCAGACGCACGTTCGAGCCGTAGACCCCCACCAGCGATGGGCCACGGCCCTTGCCGTCGGCCTGATGGCAGGTGACGCAGCCGTACTGATTAAAGAGCTGCTCGCCGCGGGCGGTCATCGATTCGTCGCCGCCGGCGATCCAGCGTTCGTAATCGGACTGCTCCATCACGTGCACCTTGCCGATCATGCCGGAGTGCTGTGTGCCACAATATTCGGCGCAAAATAGATGATAGGTGCCGACCTTGGTGGGCGTAACCCACATATTGGTGTAGCGCCCTGGCAGGACGTCCTTTTTGATGCGGAAGGCCGGAATATAGAAGCTGTGGATGACGTCCTCCGAGATCATGGAGAACTTGAGCGGCTTGCCGACGGGCACGTGCAGTTCATTGATCTCACGTGGACCTTCCGGATGCTGTATCTTCCACATCCACTGCTTGCCGGTGACATAAATCTCCATTGAGTTCGGCTGCGGGGTATAGGCGCTGACGAAAATCCGCGCGCTCCACACCACCATCAGCAAAACCGGGAGGAAGGGTCCGATGGACCAGGCGATTTCAAGCACCAGCGAACCGTGAATATGCGGCGGAACTTCGTCGTCCGATTTTCGATGGTACTTGACCGCGAGGAAGCCGACGGCGACAAAGATCACGATGGTGAAGAAGACGGAAAACACCATCAGCGCCAGCATCAGCATGTCCACTTCGGGCGCCAGATTGCTCGCCGCCTCGGGCAGCAGTGGGAATGTCTTATCCATGAGTACTCTCTTCGTTTCTGTCCTTCCGCAGACTTGCGGCAACGAACAGCCCCATCGCCAACAGTGTGGCGATGCCCGCCACGCGCACCAGATTCATCACGCTCATGGTGTACTTGCCAAGCGACGGGTCGTAATGAAAACACAGCAGCAGAAGCTGCGAAACCGGGTCGGAGATGCGCCCGTCGGCGGCCTCAACGATTCCCAGCTTCAAATCCTTGGGAGCGTAGTCGATTCCATACAGGTAGCGGGCCAGCCGCCCGGTGGGCGTGGCCACCACGACGCCGGCCGCGTGGGCATACTGCTTGATCGTCTGATCGTAGACGTAGCGGAATCCCAGCGCGCCCGTCAGCTCGCGCACCGACGTTTCATCCCCCACCAGAAACTGCCAGCCATCCTCGGTGCCCGGCCGGTGATACTGCTTCATATAGGCCTTGCGTTTTTCCGCCGCCAGCGTGGGAGTCTCCTTCGGGTCGATACTGAACATCACCACGCGGTAATCAACGCCAGCCTGCAGGGACAACACTTTCAGCGACTTGACCAGGCCCGACATGGACAGGTTGCACAGCATCGGGCATTCGTAATAGACGGGAACCAGAACCACCGGCTTGTCGCTGAACAGCGCGCCGAGAGTGATGTCCTTGCCCGTATGATCGCGAAATGGCAGATGCAGCGGAAGCTGAGTGTTGAGCTTCTGGTCAAAGCCCACCTCCTTCAGCATCTCCATCTGGTTGCCGGGCGTCTGTTTGGAAGACTGCGCCTGAGCCAGAATTGCCGCAAAGATCAATAGCCCGATGCCACGCATAGCCACGTCCTTACTTTTTCGCCTCCGCCGCCGATTTCGCCGCAGCCGCCGCTTCAGCCTTTAGCGCCGCGGCCAGGGCCGCCTTTTCGGTTTCCGCGGAGCGGACCGGAAGGCCCGTCTTCAACACCATCTCCAAAGCTTTTTCCACCGGCACACGCGCCAGCCCGGCCTGTTTGTCCACCCAACCGTAGGTGGCGGCAACATGCGATTGCGTCTCGCGGAACGTCGTCAAATCCTTCGCAGGGTATGCCTGCAGGCGCGGCTCGGGAGGCAGCCGCTGTTCCTGGCTGAAAGGTCCGCTCACCGCCGCCGGCTGGCGCGAAACCTCGTACTCGTACTGGAACTTGGCGACGCCGATGCAGCCCACCAGAAAGATGAGCAGGCCCAGCCCGGTCTTTACCACCAGCCCGATGTTGGCGTCGCGAACCTCGGGCGGCAGCAGTGGAATGCCGTGATCGGCCGAATGCCCGGAATGAGGATGATCCTGTGTGGCCATTGTTGCTGATCTCCTTATGCGAGCGGCAGCGGCTCAATCGGCCGCTTTTTCAATTGGAAGAAGAAGAATGCGATCCATAGGCCGCCCACGCCCACAAGGGCGGTAAGGTCGGACGGATGAACCGCGAAGTGCGGGTTCGGCATGCCGTTTTCGGCGTGCGCGAAGGCGGGCTGGATCTCCCAGAAAAGTTCCACCATGCGCATCACCAGAATCAGAGAGGCGATCACCACCAGCGTCCCGGCATTCTTCTTATTCTTGCGGAACAGCAGCAGCAGGAACGGCACGGCGAAGTGAAAGGCCGTCAGCACCGCGAATACGCCGCCCCAACCTCCGTTCATGCGCCGCACATACCAGACGATTTCCTCCGGCAGGTTCGCCGAGTAAATAATCAGAAACTGTGAGAAGGCCAGATAGGCGAAGAACATCGTAAACGCCAGCAACAGGTTGCCCAGATCGTGAAACACTTTGCCGGGAACCAGGTTCCCCATCCCCTCCTGCTGCATCAGCTTACGCACCAGGATGATATTGAAGGCAAACGTCGCCAGCACGCAGCCAATCAGGTACATGGCGCCGTAGACGGTGGAAAACCAGTGCGGCTCAAGCGACATCATCCAGTCGAAGGCGGCAAAGGTGGCCGCCGTCACAAAGATCAGCAGCCCCGGGGCGCTCACCTTCTGAAGCTTGGGACGCACGGCCCAGTAGCCGGCCGTTTCCTGTTCCTTGGAGTACTTGTTGAGCAGCGTCGCCAGACCGATGAAAATCACAAAGTAGACGATCAGCCGGACAATGAAGAATCCCGAGTTCAGATACGCGGACTTGTGTTGAAGAATGGGATCCTTGGCCACCACGTCGGCATGCGACCATTCGTACAGCTCGTGCATTCCGAGGATGAGCGGAAGCGACATGATGAAAACCAGCGGCAGCGTCCGTGTGCCGGCTTCCAGGCCCCGCCGGATGGCGACGCCCCAACCGCCGCCCACCATGTGATGAAGCATCAGGATGCCCAGACTCCCAAAAGCCATCCCTCCCCACATCAAATACGCGGTCAGATAAGAGCGATAAAGCTGCGTCATGTCCGACGCCGATGTCGCGATAAAGGCGGCCAGACCGAGGACACCCACGATCAGGAACCGCTTCTGCATTCCGTCCAGAAGCGCGCCAACGGGATTCATCAGTGCGCCTCCTGTTTCTTGACCGGAGCTGCCATTATGCCTTCTTCCTTTTCCACCTTGTCGCGTTCTCCCGAGGTCAATTCCGCCACCTGTACGTTCTGGCTGCGCTGCAGCACCCGGACGTAGGCCACAATCGCCCAGCGGTCTTCCACCGGAATGCGCGCCGCGTAAGATGCCATCGACCCGTTGCCCTTCGTAATGACCGCAAAGATGTGGCCAGCCGCCGAATCGCGCAACGCCTCGGTATGGTAGGAAGGCGGGTTCTTCAATCCGCGCGTCACAATCATGCCGTTTCCATAGCCGCTCAAGCCATGGCAGGGGGAACAAAACACCTCATACCGTTCCTTGCCGCGCTCGACGATTTCACGCGTCACGGGCATAGGGAAAAGATCCACTTCCTTGCCCTGGATGGTGCCGGTGAAATAGAGCGAATCGGTCCTCAATTGGCCCCGGGCAACCGTACCCTGGACGGCGGGGCGGGCGGCCCGCCGGTCGCTCCAGAAATCACTCGCCGAATTCAGCCGGTAACGCGGCTGATCATGCATATCCTGCCGGCATCCGATCATTGCCAGCGCCCCAAGCAGCACCACGGCGTATTTCACGCTTCCACCTCCGCCACTTCGTAAGGGTGCAGAGTGTCCAGAAACTGCTTCGTTCTCTGAAGATCAAAATTCGGATCTTCCGCCTCGATACAGAGGAAGAAGCGGTCCCGGGAGGCCAGGGAAAACCGCGGCACGTTGAACACCGGGTGATAGGGCCGTGGAAAACCGCAGAGGAAAATCAGCGAAAGAAGCGTGGTGATGCCCGACAGCAGCACCGTGGTTTCAAACGTGATGGGGATGAATTGCGGCCAGCTATACCAGGGCCGGCCACCCACGTTCATCGGATAGGCGACGTTGGCGATCCAGTAGAGCAGCCCGAAGCCGCCGCACATGCCACAAAGGCCGCCCACGAAAACAAACTTCGGCAGCGGAGAGTCAGGGATGTGCATGGCGTGATGCAATTCCTCGATCGGCAGCGGCGAGTAGGCATCCATTTTCCGGTAGCCTTCCTCGTAGGCCCGCTCGGCCGCATGCACCAACTGGTGCTCATTCTCAAATTCCGCCATCAGGCCGTAAAGAGGCTTTCTCATTAGTGCGAGCCCTCCTTCTTCGGCATGATCACCCGCAGTTCAAACATTGGCATGGCCGGCAATCCCCGGACGAACAACAGCATCATCATGAGGAAGAACCCCATGGTGCCGATATACAGGCCCCAATCCCATACCGTGGGCGCGTAAGTGCCCCAGGAGGAGGGAAGGAAGTCGCGATACAGACTGGTGACAACGATCACAAACCGTTCCAGCCACATTCCGATATTGATACAGATGGAGATCACCACCAGCCAGAAGGGGCTGGTGCGGAATCCCTTGATCCACAGAAGCTGCGGGATCAGGATGTTGAACAGGATCAGCGCCCAGTAGGCCCATCCCATCGGTCCGAACGCGCGGTTCTTGAAGGCGTACATTTCCCACGGGTTGCCGCTGTACCAGGCCATGAAGGCTTCCATGCCGTAGCCGTAGGCGACAATCAGGCCGGTGGCCAGCATCACCTTGGCCATATTTTCCAGGTGCCAGTCCGTGATGAAGTCCTTCATGTTGTAGAAGGCCCGCATGGGGATGGCGAGCGTCAACACCATGGCGAAGCCGGAATAAATGGCGCCGGCTACAAAGTAGGGCGGGAAGATGGTGGTGTGCCAGCCGGGAATCAGGCCGGTTGCGAAGTCGAAGCTCACCACCGTGTGGACCGACAGAACCAGCGGAGTGGACAGTCCCGCCAGGATGATGGAAGCGATTTCGTAGTGATTCCAGTGCCGCGCCGAACCTCGCCATCCAAGAGCGAACATTCCGTAAATGCGCTGGCCAACGGCGGTCTTGGCCTTATCGCGCATGGTGGCCAGATCCGGGATCAGACCGATGTACCAGAAGATGATGGAGACCGTCCCGTAGGTAGACACCGCGAAAACGTCCCATTCGAGCGGGCTGCGCGGCTGCGGCCAGATCGCCATTGTGTTCGGGTAGGGGAACAGCCAGTAGGCGGCAAGCCACGGACGGCCCGTGTGCAGCACCGGGAACATGGCCGCGCACATCACGGCGAAGATGGTCATTGACTCGGCGAACCGGCTGATCGACATGCGCCACTGCTGTTTCAACAACAGCAGGATGGCCGAAATCAGCGTTCCGGCGTGGCCGATACCGATCCACCAGACGAAGTTGATAATGGCGAATCCCCAGCCCACCGGGATGTTGATACCCCATACGCCGGTGCCCTTGGCCAGCAGTCCGGTGGTGGAAAGTGCCAGCAACTGCACGATCGAGAAGGCGATCACGAACCCGATGATCCAGAATCGCGGCCAGCCCATCTCGATGGGAACCGCCGAAATCTTGTCCGTGATCGTCGCGTAGCTGTGACCGGGTCCCATCGCAGCCGCCGGACCGGTTGCTCTCAGAAGGGAAGTGGATGTTGTTTCCAGCTTATCCATGTTCTATCCTTAACCCTTCTCCAGTTCCGGATTCGGGTTTTGTAGCCGCGCCAGATAAGTGACCCGCGGCTTGGTGTTGAGATCTTCCAGCAAACCGTAGTTCCTGGCCTCGGCCCTCAGTTTCGCCACCTTGGCTGCCCTGTCGTTGATGTCGCCGAAAACGATGGCGCCGGTGGGGCACGCCTGTTGGCAGGCCGTAAGGATCTCGCCGTCCCGCACTTTGCGGTCCTGCTTTTCCGCCTCGATCTTGGCCCGCGTGATGCGCTGGGTGCACAAGGTGCATTTTTCCATCACGCCCCGGCTGCGCACCGTAACGTCGGGATTGCGCAATCCGTGGAGGCTCTTGGTATCCCAATCCGCGTACAGGAAGAAATTAAACCGGCGGACTTTATACGGGCAGTTATTCGAACAATAGCGCGTGCCGACGCAGCGGTTATACACCATCTGGTTGATACCCTCGTCGTTGTGCATCGTCGCATGCACCGGGCAGACGGGCTCACACGGCGCATTTTCGCAATGCATGCAGGTCAACGGCTGGGAGTAGGCTGCGGGATTGGCGAAGTCGCCCTTGTGGTAGCGGTCCACGCGGATCCAGTGCATTTCCCGCCCGCGCGATACTTCTTCCTTGCCAACCACGGGGATGTTGTTCTCCGCCTGGCAGGCCAGCGTGCAGGCTCCGCATCCGTGGCAGGCGCTGAGATCGATCACCATGCCCCAGGCGTAGGTCTTCGAATAGTCGTAGGGCTGGTAGAGCGTGAGTGCCGCCGGTGGAGCTTCCCACATGTGCCGGAAGACGTGCGGCTCTTTCAGATATTCTTCCTCGGAGGCCACGCGCACCAGCTTGCGGTTGGCCGCCTCAATGTCCATCTCGGTCCCCTGCAACAGGCCGCCGTGGGTCTGCGTGGAAACCATCTTGTAGGTATTGCCCGTCTTGGCGATCTCGGCGCTGTCGGCCCACTTGCCGGTTGTGCGGATGGAGTTGGCGTTAAACCCGACTCCGGTTCCCGCCTTGCCGGCCCGCGACCGCCCATAGCCCAAATGCACCGTCACGGTATCCTTGGCCTGCCCGGGAACCAGCCAGACGGGTCCGTTCACTGACTTGCCGCCCACCTTGAGCGTCACCACATCGCTGGGGCCGATGCCAAGCCGCTCGGCCGTCAGCGGATTCATCAGCACGGCATTGTCCCACACGGTTTTGGTGACCGGCTTAGGCAACTCCTGCAGCCAGCCGTTGTTGGCATAGCGGCCGTCCAGGATGGTCGGGTCCGGGCGGAAGCTCACTTCGAGGCCGGACGGAATTGCCGAAGCGGCCACCGCCCCAAGATTGCCCGTTACCTTCACGGCCTTGGCCGGCGCGGCGCCTTCCCACATACCGTCGTGGAGAGCTTTCTGCAGCCGGGCTTCGAAGTCCGGCGCGTTCACACGCGCCCTCCAGAATCGCTTCCAGGCGTTGTGATTGGTCGCCTGACGGCCACCAAGCGCGGTAGCGATCTCGAGCGCGGTCTTGCCGCCATAAAGCGGTTCAATCAGCGGCTGGATGAGCGTCACCGTGCCGTCATAGGAACGCGCATCCCCCCAGGATTCGAGCGTATGCGCCTCCGGCACATGCCAGTGACACAATGACCCCGTCTCATCGTTGTAGAGACCCAGGTGAATCCGGTTCTTCACCTTGAGGAAAGCTTCTTTGAACCCAAGGTCGGCCGGAGCCGTGTAGACCGGGTTTCCGCCCAGCACAATCACGGTTTCGGCGGCGCCCGAGTTCATCTCATCGACAAGTTGCTTCAGGCTGGCGTCATGCGAAACCGGATTGCCCTCGAAGGAATCGGCCACCATCGCCGTTTTCCCGATATTGCCCAGCTTCTCGTTGATGGCGTGTGCGATGGCATGCACGATGGGCGGCTGATGATCGCCCGCCACCACCAGGCTTGAGCCCTGATGGGCCTGCAGATCGGCGGCCACGGTGTCCACCCACTTGCCAAAGCTCGAAACCGAAGACCCGGCCACCCCGATGCCCAGCTTCGTTGCCAGCGCGCGCGCGAAATGCTCGATCTCGGCAGATTTCAGCGGCAGACGATGATCGGACAGCGAACTGGTGACGGTCGGCGTCACCTCGGCCGAATACAGGCGGCTCAGCGTCTTGCGCCCTTCGGCGGGACGCCGGCGCTCGGCGAAATCGCGCGAGTAGCGTACGCTGCCCGCACCCACATACAGAAAATCCGAATCCAGCGTGACGATGACGTCGGCCGCCTTCACGTTGTAATAACACGATGCGGGTTCGCCGAAGGCAAGCCGCGCCCCTTCCCGCGCCCCGTCCGGGGCCATCGGATCGTAGACGTGCCAGCGCGCTTCCGGCATCTGTTCCAATACCGTCCGCAGCGCGGCAGTCAGGCTCGGCGACGTCACATTCTCGGTGAGAATCCGCAGGCCGGCGCCTTTTTTGGCAAGATGCTGCTCGCGCAACACCGTCAGCGCCGCCCAGAACGAAACCGGAGTGCTGCTCAACCCTTCCTTCAACACATCCTGCGACCGGTCCGGATCGTACATCCCAAGCAGTGACGCCTGCGAAAAAACGTCGCTGCCGCCCAGGCTGCCCGGATGCTCCGGATTCCCTTCCGCCTTCGTCGGACGGCCCTGGTGGCTTTCCACCAGAATGCCCGTGGCGTAGCCGCCCTGCACGTGCCCGGTGGCGAAGAACAGCGGCACGTTGCCGGAAAACTCCTCCGGCGGCTTCACGTAGGGAACGATTTTTTCCAGCGGCTGGCGCGTACAGGCCGTCAGCCCCGCCAGTCCCAGCGAAGCACCCATCAACTGCAACAGGTTGCGCCGGTTCAAGGGCTGCCGCCAGTCCGTTGAGGCCTGTGGAAACTCGTTCTCCAGGTAGTCCTGAAACTCCGGCGTCTCGGCCAGCTCTTCCAGGCTGCGCCAATACTCCGGCCCGCTCTTGGTCGCCAGGCGCTCGCGGATTGCGCCGATGTCGATCTGGTTGTTTCCACTCATCGGTGGCATGTGTAGCAATCTGTGTACTTCTGGATTTTGTATTCGGCCACTAGTTTGGCGCCCAGTTCGGCCTGATTCGCCGGATGCTGATAGGTCATGTCAAATACCTTGTCCCGGGGCCGGATGCGCATTTCGGGGTTGCGGTGGCAGTCCAGGCACCACTCCATGTACAGCGTGTTCTCCTGGTACATCAGCGGCATCTGGTCAACCCGCCCGTGACACTCCGAACATCCGATGCCACCCTTCACGTGGATGGAGTGGTTGAAGTAGACGAAGCCGGGCAGGTCATGCACACGGGTCCACTCAAGCGATTTGCCGGTAGCCCAGCTCTGGCGGACCGGCTCCAGCATGGGAGCGTTCGTCCAGATCATCGAATGGCAGCTCATGCACGTTTCGGTGGTGGGCATTCCGGCCGTTGCCGTCCGCTCCACCGTGTTGTGGCAATACCGGCAGTCCACCCCCAGGCCAGCCACATGGTGCTTGTGGGAAAAAGGCACGGCTTGATCGAATGGAATCTTCGTGCGGGCAACAAATGGAGATTTGTTAATCGCAAAGACCGCGGCGCCGAGTCCGCCGATCGCGAGCAAGGCCGCAACAATGCTCACCTTGGATACGGTATTCGAGCTTGGAGGAAAAATCTGCGCCATATTCACCTTCCGGGTAATTTCACTACGCACCCGGCTCTTCACACACACACGGCCAACTTGGGAGTTGGGAACGAGAGATCAGCCCAGTTAGAACTTTTCATTATAGGAACGGTGCGACATCTTGTCAAACGGCAATATTTACTGTCGGACAGTAAAGTGCCCGCCCCAGCCCCCTCATAGAATACTGTGCGGGGAAGCGACTGATTTTCTCACAATTCTCGCCGGAATTGTGGCCGGAATTGCGATTTTTCCGGGAACTGGAAGCAGCCTCACACTCGCCTAGATTTCCATCCCCAGCCTGTCGCCGGCCGTCGAGCGGAAATCGGGCGCCAACTCCGCGCCTTGCTCCCCGGCAAGCCCCCGGCCGATATGCGCATAGAGCGCCAGGTATCCGTCGGTAACGGCTTGCCAGGTGAACCGTTCGGCGGTGTCACGGGCGGTGGCGATGCGTTGCCGCCTCAAGGGTGTGTCGCTTGTCGCCCCAATCGCCGCGCCGGCGAAATCGGCTGCCGTGGGCTCGGCCAGCCATGCATTGTCATGGGAGGCGTAGGTGAGCACGCCGCCGCGCGCCGGCGCCACCAAAGCAAGGCCCGACGCCATCGCCTCGAGCGGTGCGATTCCGAAGGGCTCTGAGGCGTTCGGGTGCAGAAAGGCGTCACAACTGGCATAGAGTCCGGCCAGTTCCTCGCGGCTTGAAACATGGCCCAGGAAAACCACGCGCCCGGGACACGACACCCGCATCGCACTCTCCAGCCACTCACGCTCAATGCCCGATCCCGCCACCACCAGCCGGAAATCCATCCCGGCGCGCCGGTGCAGCACCGCCATCGTATCCACCAGCAGGCTGAGGTTCTTTTCGGGCGCCAGCCTGCCCGCATACAGCAGCAGGCGTGAATCCTCCGCGCCGCCCGCCCGGGCCACAAGGCTTCGCCGCAGTTCGCCGCAACGCCGGCCCGGATGCATCAGCGCCGTGTCCACCCCAAGGGGCCGGATCCAGACGCCGCGCTCCACCGCATGACCCAGACTGGCCTGGCGCAACTCATCCGCCGTATGCGCCGAAATCGTAATGTGGTGATCGAAGAAGGGGAAATAGAGCCACTTCATGTAGATCCGGCACAGCCGGGCCGCTGCGGCTTCAGGCATCGCGGGCAGATAACTTCGCAGATTGTCATCCAGCCGCTCCATGCTCAGCCCGATCACCGCCGGCCGGAATCGCACGCCCATGAGCCAGCCGCGGCGCAGCAGGCCACCGAGATATGGCAGCACGTACTTCTCGCAGATCTCCACAACTTCAGGCCGTTCGGCGCGCAGGAGACGGTTCACGTCCCCCCAGGGCAACAGATAGCGGTAGGGCAGCAGCCAGCGGTAGCTGCTGTTAAAAGGCGCCGGCGGCGATTTCAGGTGATAGATGCGGCAATACGGCGGCTTCTCTTCAATGCGGGTTTCCCGTCCCGGCACGATAAGCCGAAGTTCATGCCGGTTGCGGTTGGCGGCCTCGATCAGCGCCCGGTAAAACGTGCTGATGCCGCCCGAGGACTCGTGCCACGCGTTGGTGAGATGTACAGTTTTCATGCGATCAACCGCCTCCTGATCAGCTTCGGCCCCGCCAGCAGAAAGCCGGCCACCACGCCCGGCATCCGGCGCATATCATCGGCCAGGCTGGCGCCCCCATGGCCGGTCACCAGCGCTCCCCGCCGCATCGCATAGAGATTAAACAGAGTGGAAACGCAGGTGAAACAGGCTGACACGGCGATGCTGAGAGCAAGCTTCGGCGTGCCTCTGGCCCAATGGACCAGGAACTCCAGCGAGTGCGTCGCCACCGGCAACAGGATCACCACGGTCAGCGCCGCGGTGTGAGCGGGTTCGACACGGCGGAACGCCTGCGTCAGCGCGCCATAGAATCCGCTGGTGGCCGCCCGCAGCAGAAATTCGGCCAGCAGCGCGCCCAGCGCCGCCCGCCATCCGGCGGCCAGATTCACGGTGAAGAAAATGGAACCGCGAAACAGCGAACTGAAGATCGCCGCTTTCCAGTTCCATCGTTGGATCAGGAGGCCCCAAGGGTCTAAGGCCAGCGCCCGGAATACACCGATTACGGACGCGCTGTCTGCGTTGTGTTCGTGCGGCAAGTGCCATCTTCGGAGCTATGGTTTTCACTACGATGACTGCGCAATCAAAATTTCGATTCTCCTTTGAAACCCCCGCGGCGCGCCCGCATCCAATGAAGCGGAGACCGGGTTCGTTACAATAAAGTGGAAGCCCGTCCGAAAAACTGATGACCGCAACTGCAACCATTGCCGAAGAGATTCTGGATCTGAAGCGCGACAAAGGCGCCGTGATCCTGGCCCACCATTACCAGGAGTCCGAGATTCAGGAGCTTGCCGACGCCATCGGCGACAGCCTGGAACTGGCGCGCAAAGCGCAGCAGTTCAAGGGCGACGTGATCGCCTTCTGCGGCGTGTGGTTCATGGCGGAAACGGCGAAGATCCTCAACCCTGAGCGTATCGTGATTGTGCCCGACAAGGACGCCGGATGCAGCCTGGTCGACAGTTGCCCCGCCGATCAGGTGCGCGCCTTTAAGAGCCGCTATCCCGATCATGTCGTGGTGAGCTACATCAACACCTCGGCCGATGTGAAGGCCGAAAGCGACATCATCTGTACCTCGCGCAACGCCGTCGAGGTGGTCAACTCCATTCCGAAGGACAAGCCGGTCCTGTTCCTGCCCGACATCAATCTCGGCAATTATGTGAAGAAGCAGACCGGCCGCGAGAACATGCGGATCTGGCAGGGCGCCTGCATCGTACACGCCACCTTCCCCGCCCGGCGGCTTTCCCAGACCCGCTCACAGCATCCCGAAGCGCTGGTGGCCGCCCACCCCGAATGCCCCACCGACGTCCTGAAGATGGCCGACTTCATCGGTTCGACCTCGGCGATCATCGACTGGTGCGTCACCCACGAGGCCAATGAGTTTATTGTGATGACCGAGAGCGGCGTCTCCCACACCCTGCACCGGCGCGCGCCGCACAAGACCTTCCTGTTCGTCCCCAACGAAAACTGCAACTGCAGCGAATGCCCGTACATGAAGCGCAACACGCTGGAAAAGCTGCGCGACAGCCTGAAGAACCTCGCCCCGCGGGTGGAATTGCCGCCCGATCTCATGATGCGGGCGCGGGCCCCCATCGAACGTATGCTCGCCCTCCGCTAAACTGAGGCGTGATGGCCTTTCTCACTGACACCTTCGGACGCCTCCACGACAGCCTGAGAATCAGTGTGACCGACCGCTGCAATATCCGCTGTTTTTACTGCATGCCCGAGGACGCAAAGAATTTCCAGCCGCGCGCCGGGATTCTGAGCTTTGAGGAAATCGAGCGTGTGGTGCGGGTGGCCGCTTCCCTTGGCGTGAACAAAATCCGTCTCACCGGCGGGGAGCCGCTGCTTCGCAAGGACCTGCCCGTGCTGATCGCCAAACTGGCGGCCGTGAACGGCATCCGCGATCTGGCACTGACCACCAACGGAGTCCTGCTCAAGGATCTGGCCCGGCCCCTCTACGACGCGGGCCTTCGCCGCCTCAACGTGCACCTTGACACGCTGGACGCCGCGCGATTCCGCCAGATCACCCGCCGCGACGATCTTCACCGCGTGCTGGAGGGCATCGAACTGTGCCGCGAAATCGGCTTTGGGCCGATCAAGATCAATGCCGTGGCGGTGAAAAACCTGGTGGAAGACGACATCGTCCCGCTTGCGCGCTTTGGCCGCGAACGGGGCATCGAGATCCGCTACATCGAATTTATGCCGCTCGACAGCCAGAGCCTCTGGGATCACACCAAGGTGCTGCTGATGGACGACATACTGGCCATGCTCAGGGAAGGCATCGGCCCGCTGGAAGCCATCCCCGACCAGGACCCGCGCGCCCCGGCCACCGAGTTCCGCTTCGTTGACGGCATCGGCACGGTGGGCTTCATCGCCAGCGTGAGCAAACCCTTCTGTCTGAACTGCAACCGCATCCGCCTCACCGCCGACGGCCACCTGCGCTATTGCCTGTTCGCCATCGAGGAGATGGACGTGAAAACACTTCTGCGCAGCGGCGCTCCCGATGAGGCCATCGCCGCGCTCATCCGCGAAAACGTGCGCGCCAAGTGGCTGGGCCACCAGATTAATACTCCGCAGTTCGTTCCCCCGCCGCGGCCCATGTACGCCATCGGCGGATGATCCATGGTCTATTCGGTCTGGCTTTTCGGCATCTCGCTGGTTTCGCTCATCGCCGAACGCCTTTGGCCTTGGCGCAAACAGAGGGTGCTGCGCCAGGGCTGGCTTTCAGACCTGGTTTACATCGTTTTCAACAGCGAATACCTGGGCATCCTCATCGCCCTGGGCGCGCAGCAGATTCTGCGCGTGGTGAACTTCGACGCCTACCTTTCGCTGCGCGTCATGTCCGGCGCGCCGCTGTGGGCGCAGTTCCTCACCGTTTTTTTCCTGTTCGATTTTGTCCAGTGGTGCATTCACAACCTGCTGCACCGCGTCGAGTGGCTGTGGCGCTTCCACAAGGTGCATCACAGCGTGGTGGAAATGGACTGGATCGGCGACTGGCGCTTCCATTGGGGCGAAATCCTGGTATACCGCACCCTGCTCTACGCACCAACGATGATTCTGGGTTTCGACGTGAGGGTGCTGTTCTGGTACGGCATCATCAACACCATCGTCGGCCACTATGCGCACGCCAACGTGCGCCTGTCGATCGGCCCGCTGCGCTATTTTTTCAATTCTCCCCAAATGCACATCTGGCACCATGCGCATCCCAACTCCGGGCCGGTGAACCGCAACTTCGGCATCACGCTCAGCTTGTGGGACTGGATTTTTTCGACGGCCTACCTGCCGGCAGCGCCCGAACAACCGGCGCAGTTGGGGTTTGAGGGAATCGAGAGCTATCCGAAGTCCATCCTCGGCCAATGGGCCGCTCCATTCCGGCACTCGTGATCAAAGTGAGCGAGGGAACGCTTCTGCTGTGCTAAGGTGAAGCGAGAGGCTACTCGCTATGGCCTGCCGCAAGTGTGGTTCATCGAAACTCCAACGTTCGCGCAGACGCGATGAATGGGAGTTCATTCTTGCAGTCTTCGGATTCGTCCCCGTGCGATGCACGGTGTGTCTGGACCGCAAATTCCGCTTCGCCCTGTTTCTGCCCAAGGACATGACGCCAGCGGTTAAGACCGACCGCTAGGGACCAGGCGGGACAGGCCGGGAAGCCCGCCCCACCTGATTTCGCCCGCGCCTAGAAATCCACCTTGAAAATAATCTGCTGGTAGAGCCGTCCGCCCTGACCGGAGAAGCTGCCCTGGTTGCCGTTGATCTTGCCGAAGTTCTGCGGATTGCGGAAATCCACCGTGCTTCCCGGCTGATTGAAGAAATAGCGTTTGAACGGGTTGTTTACGTCATAACGCAGCGTGCCTCTCAGCCGTTCGAAGAACGTGAAACTCTTCGATATACTTACCTGGTGCCAGATCATCCCAGGCCCGGTCAGGATGTTGCGCCCGGAGTTGCCGGCCGTAAACGAGTTCGGATACGCGAAGGCGTTGATGTCAGCCCAGGGCAGCGCGCAGGCGATCTGGTGACGGCAGGGGCCATGGGCGTCCCACGGTACCTTGATGTCGTCATAGGTCTTGCCAGGAGCCATGTTTGCCCGTTGCCCGCCGGGCAGGAAAACGCCTGGAGCGCCGGTGAAGCCAAAGGTGAGCGGGACGCCGTTCTCAAAAGTCTGAATCGCGTTCAGTTCCCAGCCGCCCAGCGCACCGTTCACGAACCAATTGGAATCGTTCAGCCACTTGCGCCCCTTGCCGAAGGGTAGGTTCCAGAGTCCATAAGTGACCCAACGGTGGGTGACGTCGTAGTTGGACCGGGCCTTCTCCAACCGCCGGTTGTAGAACGTGATGCCGCCCGCGGCGCCATCGTCCGAGGCTTCGTCAATCGCCTTGGCGAACGTATAGAAGGACGTGAGCGAGAAGCCGTGAGACATGCGCTTTTCCACTTTCACCGTGCCCGAGTGGAACGAGGAGTGGCCGTAGTTGGAATAGTGAAAGATCGACCCGAAGTGGTTAAACGGACGGAAATTCTGAGACTGTGTGCGGATGCGCTCCAACTGCGCCGGATCGGTGGAAATGTCCAGCGGGATGGCGTTCATGTCCCAGCGGTTCAGCAGGCCCACGCCGGCCGAGCCCTGGTAGTTGGCTTCCACCAGCATGTTGCGCGCGAACTCCCACTGCAGACCTCCGTTCCAGTTCATCACGTACGGCATGCGCATGTTGGGATCGAAAAACGATGCCGTGCGCCCGGCGTAGTTCGTGCCGACGAAAGGCGAGGTCCCGTTAGCCGCAATCGGCGTCGTCAGCGGGCCCGGCCCATTGCGCAGATAGAAGGCCACGTCCGGATTTCCAGGCAGGGGCGCTACCGTGGTGGCCGATAGATACTCCTCGAAATTCTCGTTCAACCCGTTGGTCCACAGGTCCATCGTGTTGACGGCGAATCCACCGCGGAAAACCACCTTGGGATTGATCGTGAAGGCCATGCCCACGCGCGGCTGCCAGTTATTCAGATCGCGCTTGGAAAGCAGACCGGTGGGGTGCAGCAGCGCTCCCTGGCGGCCGGTGAGCGGGTCGATGGCCGTGGGGTTGAATTGGCTCTGCTGGCCCCACTTGGTGGAGAACGGAGATTCGTACTGCCAGCGCAGACCCAGGTTTAGCGTGAGGTTCCGGGTCACCTTCCAGTCGTCCTGGAAATAGGCGGCATGCCCCCACCAGCGGGGCAGCCACGTCGCCAGATCGCGCGTGAAGTCGGCACGCACCACTCCGCCCAGCATGAATGAGGCGAACGGGTTGCCGGTGTTCGGACGGAAGGGGAACTCAGTGCCGCCCATGCGATATTGACCCGATGGCAGTGTGGCCACGCGCACGTTGTGGCGGGTGCGCATCAATTCGTATCCCGTCTTGAGCGTATGCCGCCCGCGAACGATGGTGAGGTTTTCCTGCAGGCTGAAGTTTTCAGCGATTTCCTGCGAGGGTCCACCCGGCAGTTCGAAGTAGATGTTGCCGCCGCCGGAATTCCGGAAGTCGGGCATCGTGTCGGCCCCCACTCCGGGAATGCCAAGCTGCTGGGCCCAGTTCTGCCCTACGCTTTCCGGATTCCGAGTGAAGTTACGCCGGTTCCCTCCGAAGCGTACTTCGTTGATGATGGTGGGTGAAACCGTGAAGGTGTCGGAAATCACCAATTGGTTCTGATCAATCGGAATCGGCGTAACGTTCACATCGAAAATCGGGTTGGCGACGTTAATCTGCCAACGGCCGCGGAACGAACGGTGACGGAAATAGGATTCGCGCCCGAAGATCTTGTGCCGGTCAGAAAACGAATGGTCGATCTTCCAATCGAGACCAGTGCGGTAGGACCGGTAAATCGTATCCGCTGAGATATTGTTTTGAGGCCCAAGCCGGTTGATGAATGCCTGATTGTTACGGTTGTTCTCCGGATTGTAAGGGTTGAAGCTCATGAACTTGTTAAAGACAGGATCAACTCTCGAAAGCGGAATCCGGTTTCCGGGAAATTGCGTGCGGGAATAGGTGCCATCCGCCGCACGAACGAGCGAAGCGGGGTCAAAAATCGGATCGCCAATGCCCCCGAAGGAGAAGTCGCCGGCCAGCATCGCCGGGGAAGGCACCGTGGCATCCGCGTTCTCAGACGCTTTCTCATGATGCCGCTGGAACCCCCACAGCCAGAACGTACGGTTTCGCCCGTTGTAGATCTTCGGAATCACCACCGGACCCGAGAACGAAGCCGACATCAGGTGGAAGCCGAAATTGTTGGTTGGCTTGGCGGCGTCCTGCCAGTTGCGGTGAATGAAGTGGCGCGCCATGTACCGTTCTTCCAGCACGCCATGAAGTTTGTTGGTGCCGCTCTTGAATACGATGCTCATCACACCGCCGCCGGAGTGGCCATATTCGGCCGGCAAAACGGTGGTGATCACCTTCACTTCTTCCATGTTGTGCTCGGTAGTGGACATGTTGCGGCCCGTGCCAATGACACCCGTGCCCGGCGTCAGCGAGGAAACGCCGTCACTGGTCATCGAAAATCCGCGCGACCGGCCGCCGGCAGCGTGGCCAAAGCCGCGTTGCGAGGTCACCCCCGGCACGTACCACAGCATCGATTCCACCTTCATTTGCGGTGACGGCAGTTTCATCAACTGCTCCGAAGTCACCAGGTGGCCCGTAGAGGACGTTTCCGTCTCAAGCAACGTGGCCGAGGCGCCCACTTCGATCGATTCCACCACCTGGCCCACTTCAAGCTGCGCATCCACTCGCACGGTTTCCGTCGAACGCACAGCGATGCTCGTGCGCACCAGTTTCTTGAATCCCTGCGCCTCAAACGTGATTTCGTAGTTGCCGGGATTCAGATAAGGCTGCCGGTACAGTCCCTGGTCATTCGTAGTGGGCGAATAGCTGAATCCCGTGTCTTTGTCCGTGATGCGGATCTGGACACCGGGAATAATGGCTCCGGTGGAATCCGCCACCGTGCCGACAATGGTTCCCTGGCCGGTCTGCCCTTGAACAAGCAGACAACTGAATACCACCAACAGTCCCGCGCGCGTCAACATTCCTCTGGCCTCCCTTGAAGCGATCAAACGAAATCTATCACTTGGCGGGGCAAATCGCAACCGCGGCCGGGTTATCATGAGCCGTGATGAACAGGCTTCTTCTCGCGCTTGCGCTGGCCGCCGCGGCGTTCGCACAACGGCCGCCCCTCCCGGTGGTGGAATCAGGCATCGCCGATCTGCGGGCGGCCATGCGAAAAGGCAAACTGACGTCGCACGAGCTGACGCGGCAATACCTGATCCGCATCGCTCTGTTTGAGGACCAGCTCAACGCTATCATCGCTGTCAATCCGCGAGTACTGGAGGACGCCGCCCAGCGCGACCGGGAGCGCGGAAAGCGCCGCGGGCCGCTGCACGGCATTCCCATCGCGCTCAAGGACAACATTCACGCCACGGGCATGTCCGTAACCGGCGGCGCGCTGGCCTTTGACGGCCTCATCCCACCTTACGAGGCCACGCTGGTGAAGAACCTGCGCGAGGCCGGAGCCGTGATCATCGCCAAGACCGGGCTCACCGAACTCGCCAACTGGGTGGCCGGCGGACCCACCCCGATGCCCGGCAATTACAGCGCCATTGCCGGCTTTGGATTCAACCCTTATGACCCGCGCCGCGACCCGCGGGAATCCACTCGCGATGGCCGGCCCGTGCTAAGCCCCAGCGGGTCCAGTTCCGGCATCGGAACGGCCGCATCCTTCTGGGCGGCAAACGTCGGCACGGAGACCTCGGGCTCCATCCTCAGCCCCTCCAACCAGAACATGCTGGTTGGCATCAAGCCCACCGTCGGCCGCATCAGCCGCTATGGAGTGATTCCAATCACCGCCGACCAGGATACAGCCGGGCCGATGGCGCGCACCGTGGCCGACGCGGCCATCCTGCTGGGCGCCATGGAAGGCGCCGCTCCCGATCCGCACGATCCCGCTACCGGCAGGTGCCCTCCCCCGCCCGGACGCGACTACACCAAATTTCTCAACCGGCGCGGATTGCGCGGCGCCCGCATCGGCATTCCCCGCGCCTGGTTCTTCGACGCGCTGAATTCGCGTGGTGGGCTCACGCCAGCCCAGAAGACGGCAATGGAGGAAGCGATCGCGGTCTTGAAACGCGAGGGCGCGGTGGTTGTCGACCCGGCCGATATCCCCAGCGTCCTCTCCGGCGAGTTCCAGAACTGGAACACCTGCTCCGGCGCCGGGAGCGCCAAGGGCCGCGATGAAAACTGCTCAGTCGTTTTCAAGTACGGCATGAAGCGCGATTTCAACTTATGGCTGAAGAGCCTGGGTGAGGCCGCCCCCGTGAAGACATTGACTGCGCTGCGCGAGTTCAATCTCGCTCATCAGCGCGCCGGCGCCATTCGCTATGGACAGTCCCAACTGGACATCTCCGATGAAATGGATTTGGAGGCCGACCGGCCCCGTTATCAGCGGGATCGCGCAAAGGACCTGGAGTTGGCGGCCGCGCGGGGAATTGACCAGGCAATGAAGCAGCATCGACTGGATGCGCTGCTTTTCCCCGGCTCGGCCGGTGCATCCATCGCCGCCAAACCCGGCTATCCCACCATCATCATTCCCTTCGCCACGGTGCCTGTGGACACAACGGACTTTCCCGCGGGATTTCAGCCCAAGCCCGCGCCCCTGGGCGTCAGCTTCAACGCAATGGCTTGCGCCGAGCCCCGGTTGATCGAGATCGGCTACGCCTTCGAACAGGCCACCAGGCGGCGCGTTGCCCCCGCCCTGCCCTGAGTGTCAACGCACGAACTCGATAGAGACCACGTAGCCAACGGCGCCTTCTGCGGCCTGGGGGGCGAATTCCACCTTCACTTTCTCCCCCTTTTGCGGCCCGCAGGTAAATTCGTACGTCGCGTCGCCGGTGTTCCGGATCTGTACGTTGGCAGGATCACGGATCAGCAGGACGACGCGCTTGCCCGCGGTCTCGACGTGAAGCCTGGCCTGTTCACCGGAACAATCGAGTTGCCGCAGCGCGCCCTCAAGTGATGGATAGACAGGCGCCTGCTCCCGCCGCGCCAGCCGGGGACCCGGGTTGGCCTTGTATTCGATCGCCTGCTGGAACTTCATAATATATTCCAGTTGCGACGGCGTCCTGGCATGTTCCTTAGCGCGGCTCGCGCTCTTGCCCGCTTCCTCCAGGCGGCCCGCTTCGTAGTGTACGCGCGCCATTCCTTCAAACATCTGGAAGGCCCGGTCGGGCGTGATGGTGCGGATGTGCGCCAGTGCCACTCCTGCCGTGGCATAGTCGCGCGCGTTCAGCGCCGCCATGGCAAGCTGCCAATGACCGTCGGGGAAATTCGTGTCAAGCTGCACCACCCGCTTCAACAGATCGACAACCTTTCTTGATCCGCGCTCGCGCTCCCAACTCAGCATGGCAAAGTCAAAGTACATCTTCGGGCTCTTGCTTCCCGCCTCTGCCGCCCGCTGAAAATGATCGATGGCCGCATCCTTCCTGCCGCCGCGAAGCGCCAGCCATCCCAGCGCTTCTTCCACCTCCGGCTGGCCCGGATTGGAGGCGGCAAGCGCCCGGTAGCGCGCGGCTGCTTCTTCCCGCTTACCGCGCATGTTGGAGAGCAGGTCGGCCAGGATCATGCCCGTTTCAAAGGCGGAAGCGGGCGTGATTTCCGGCGCCTCAGCCGATTTTTCCAGCTTCCCGTCGAGCAGCACCGCGTACACCGTGTCGGAACGCAGGTAAGCCTGAAGATCCTTTTCCACCCCCTGCGTGGACTTGCCGTAGATCTCAAAGAAGGCTTCCGCCGCGTGCTTGCCTTTGCCCACCGCCCCGAGGAATTGCTGCGCCTTCGGACGATAGTCCGGCGAGAAATGCAGCATGTGCGTCAGCAGCCAGCTTTGGGCATAGAACATGCCGGCGCGGTCCTTTTCGTTGTAGAAGGGCGAATCATGCCCGGCCGAAAAGAGCTGGTCCAGCGGGATGAACTTGGATTGCGAAAGAACCGCCGCGCGGCTGGGCAGCACTGCGCCGATCTGGATCTTGTTGGCATAGGGCCGGGTGGAGGCGTACAACTCGGCGATCCCTTCATTGAGCCACACCGGCAGCCTGGCGCCGGAATGTTTCACGATCAGGTGCGTGTATTCATGGAGGGCCAAGGGATAAAACTCGTCGGCGATACTGCGCATCACAATGTAATCGCGCTGGTTGCCGGGAAGATAGTACGCCGCCGCCGTTTCACTCGGCCGGTAAGGGGCGTACTCCTTGTCATTGCGGAAGGCGGTGAGCCGGACCGGCTGGCGGGGCGCTGTGTTGTTACCGGAAAAACGCTGAAACAGGCCGCGCATCTGCTCAAAGTAGCGGATGGCCTGTTTCCCCTTGCCTTCTCCGGCGGTGGTGTACAGTTCAAAATTGGGGGACTTCAGGCGAAGCCACTCATCGGCGCCATACGTCGAAAGCGCGAAGCAGAAAAGTGCTGCCGCTAACCTCATACGCAAACCTGTAGCTGTTGGGACGCACTAACACCTTAGCACGTCAGGCAACCACCGCTACAGGTCGACGCCCAGTTCTTCCCACGCCACCGTTTTCTGCCTTGTCATCGCCAGGTGGCCAAGAATCGCCGTCAGCGCGGCCGTCGCGCCAATCGTGATGTCCGCGGGGTTCTTCCCGCCCTGCGTGATGGCCGAATAAAACGCCGTAATGTGCGCGTGCGGCGGCTCCTGCGTCTTTTCCGCCAGCACCTGCACAGGCTCTCCGCTGCGCGGGTACATGTTGGTGGAATACATCAGATCCACCGCCCCCTTGCTGCCGTATACATACAGCAACTGGTTGCCGTTGGGCATCCCCCGCGGATGGAACACGTTCTGCGTGAACGACATCTTCACGCCGTTGGAATAGTCGAACGCCATCACGCCGCAATCGAAGATATTCCGCCCCGGAGGATCATTCCGGTACAACATCGTGCCGCCAAAGCCCGACGCCTGTTCCGGACGCGCCCCCGCCACCCAGTTACACAGATCCAGGTTATGCACCGACTGCTCGATGAGATAGCCGCCCGACTTATCCACGTCGAAATACCAATCCCCCGACGATCCGTCGTGCGGCAGGTCCGCCGTCGCGTGCCGCTGCGCCTTGATCATCAGGACCTCGCCGATGACCCCCTCCCTGATCTTACCCACCGCCGTCGACAACTGCCGCATCGAGCGAAGCTGCTGGCCCGCCACAAACACCTTGCGCGAGCCGCGCGCCGCCTTCACCACCTCCCGCACCTGGGCCGCCGACACACCAATCGGCTTTTCGCAATAAACGTGCTTGCCCGCCTGCAGCGCCGCCACCGCCATTTCCGCGTGCAAGTGCGGAGGCGTGGCCACGAAAACCGCGTCGATGTCCTTGCGCTCAATCACACGCTGCCACTCCTTGTAAGTGTCCGGCTTATCCTTGGCGGCTGCGGAGGCGGCCGCGTCCAACCGGTCCGCCTTCAAGTCGCAGATGGCGGCAACCCTGGCGTTCGACTGTTCGAGAACGCCCTTCAACAGGTACGACCCGCGATTGCCCGTGCCGATCACCGCAGTGGGTACGCGCGGCTCCTGCGCCAGCACGGACTGCGCGGCCGCGGCCGCGCCGATCATAAGATGTCTTCGATTCATATTCGTTCCAATCCCCCAAGCACCGATTCCAGAAACTCCCGCGACCTCCGCGCCAGCCGGTCCACTCCTTCCGGCGTGGAAGGACGCGGAACCAAGGGTTCGAAAATATTCTCAAACGCCAGCGGCATGGTAAGGCCCGTACGCATCACCGGCCGCAACAGTTTGTAATGATCGATCTCCCCAAAGCCGATGCCGCAGTCTTCGTCCTTCGGGTTGTCCCGATGATCCTTGATACAGAATCCGCGGATTTGGCGCCAGCACTTGTGAATATCGGCAATCGGGTCTGTCCCCTCGTAGTCCATCACGTTGCCGGCGTCGTAGCAGAGCCTCACCGATTCGTGCGCCACATCGGCCAGGATGCGCGCGCAAGCCTCGCCGGTGGCCGTCTCGCCGCCGTGCTGCTTGATGAAGACCGTCACGCCCGCCGCCCTGGCGTGGTCCGCCATCGCCTTCAGATTCCCAATCACTGCCTGGTACTGGCCGCCTTTGGTGCCGCCGAACGTGAGTACGTAGGGAATCTTCGCCGCATGGGCCTGATCGATGCGCCGCTTGTGATCATCCAACGCCGTGGGAGCTTCAAAGTGCGTGGTGGCGAACATCATCACCGGCTCAAGCCCCATCGAACGGCAGCGCGCAGCCAAAGCCGAGGCCTCCCCCGGCGCGGCCTTCACCTCCATCAGAGGTTTGCGCACGCCGTCAGTGCCCGTGTGCGACACACCCCAGGCGACATACTGAAAGCCCGCGCTTCTGATGCCGGTAAGCGCCCGTTCCAGCGGAAAAGGCGCATAAGGCAGCGTCATGCAGGCAAGCTGGAACCGTGTCGGCGCGCCATCGGCGCCAAGCGCGGGCGCCAGGCCCGCGGCAGCAAGAAATTCACGACGCCGCATCTCCCCCTGATCGTATCACCCGATGCGGTTCAGCGCTTGTTCGAAGTCCGCCAAAAGATCCCGCCAGTCCTCGATCCCAATCGAAATTCGGACCAATCCGTCCGTTACACCGGCGATCTCCAGTTCCTCGGCCGGCACCGAGGAATGGGTGGTCGACTTGGGATGGCACGACAGCGTTTCCACTCCTCCCAGCGACACCGCGTTTCGCGCCAGCTTCAGATTGCGCAGAAACTCGAACGCCGCCGGTTTTCCGCCATTCAGATCGATGGAAATTATGGCCCCCGGGAAATCGCACTGCGCCAGCCGGATGCGGATCTGCTCGGCGTCTTCAAACAGCGTGGGGTAGTAGATGCGCCGCACGTTGCGGTGGCCCACCAGACGCTCGGCAACGCGCTGGGCGTTCTTGCTTGCCCGGTTCATCCGCAGGTTCACCGTCGGCAGACGGCTGTCAAGGATCCAGCACTCATCCGGCTGCAGGATGTTGCCGAACAGGCCGCGCCTGCCCTTGATCGGGCGGATCAGGGCGGGGTCTGCGGTCAGCGCCACACCGGCCAGCAGGTCGCTGAATCCGCCCAGGTACTTGGTGGCCGAATAGAGCACCACATCGGCTCCCAAGTCCAGCGGGTGCTGGAAGGCCGGCCCCAGAAACGTGTTGTCCACCATCACCAGCGGCCGCGGCTCGCGCTTGTGCGCGGCTTCGGCAGCCATGCGTATGTCGGTCATCACCAGCGTCGGATTGGCGGGCGTCTCCAGAAAGACGATGCGAAGGTTGGGCGCGTTTTCGATCGCCGCCCGCAGTTCCGCCGTCTGCCCGGCCCGCACCGCCGTTCCCGTGAGACCGAACGGCTCCAGAAATTCGTGGATGAAGTGCTGCGTGCCGCCATAGAGCGGCACCGTGTAAACGATGTGATCGCCGGGCTTGGCGTGCGCCAGGATCGCCGTCATGATCGCCGCCATCCCGGAATTGAACACCGCCGCGGCGTGGGCGCCCTTTTCCAGAGGCACAATCTGGTCCTCGGTGATTTCGGCGTTGGGATGATTGAACCGTGAGTAAATCAGGTCCGGATGTTCCCCAGGCTCAGCTTTAACCCGGCCGGCCATGATCGCGAAGGCCCGTTCGGCGGCTTCGGGACTGGAGAATACATAAGTGGAACTGCGGAACACGGCGGGACGTGCCGAACCCACCGAAAGTGCGGGATCGAAACCCCGCGTCAGGACAGCCGTATGCGGACGCATCGGATGATCAGACTTGTGCTGGGACATGGAAATTTTGCTTCCGTTTCCAGATTAGCGCGACTACCTTACCACGAACCCTACAAATCGGCCCTACCACGCCAGACTTGAGGCCGGTCAGTCAGAAGGTTGCCAGGAATAGGGAAAATCGCTGATTTGGATCGCCTACACCAGACCGTATGATTGCTAACAGAAACGACCGGAAGTACTCATGATCGCCACCACAAACCGAACGGGCCCGTCGATGCTGAAAAAGGGCCCATCCATCACCCATCGGGGTCCCTCGAGAGGATATTACCTGGAGTCCGAGGCAGCCAGCCTGCTCGGTCTCACCAGGGAGGACTTTCGAGCACTGGTGCGGCGCGTGGCGCTTCACCCGGAAGGCAGCGATATCTCCTCAGCAAGGTATCAGCCGACCGACCTGGTTACCTTACGCCTGGCCCAAGCCGGCGCTCTCCCCTCCTCCGAACCCGGCAGCCAGCCTGCCTGACGGTATACAATACCCCTTTCCGCCCCATTCGGGCGAATCCTACTCAACAAAGGGGTATCTGTGGCAAAACTCGGATTTCTAGGCCTTGGCATCATGGGGTATCCCATGGCGCGCAACCTCATTCGCGCCGGGCATAACGTGGCCGTCTGGTCCCACACCGGCGAAAAGGCGAAACAACTCGTCGCCGACGAAAAAAGCGGCAAGGCCGTCGCCTCGCCCAAAATGGTAGCCAAGCACGCCGAGTGTGTGTTCCTCTGTGTGGGCGATACCGCCATGTCCGAAGAGGTCATCCTCGGCAAGAATGGGCTGATTGAGGGCGCCGCGCCCGGTACCGTCGTGGTGGACGCCTCCACCGCCGCCCCCAGCCACGCCCGCAAAATGGCAGCCGCTCTCGCCAAAAAGAAGATCCAATTCCTCGACGCCCCCTGCACCGGCTCCAAGCCGGGCGCCGAGGGCGGGAACCTAACCTTTATGGTGGGTGGCCAGAAAAAGGTCTTCGAGAAGGTCCAGCCCTTCTTTGAACCGATGGGCAAGCAACTGTTCTACTGCGGCGCCACCGGTATGGGTTTGAACGCCAAGCTGACTCAGAATCTCGTCCTGTCCAACATCCTGTGCGCCTTCAATGAGGGGATCGTGCTGGCGACCAAGGCCGGCGTCGATCCCAGGCTCATGATCGAGATTCTCGATAAGAGCGCCGCCAAGTGTGGGCTGGTTAACTTTAAGGCCCCCTTCGTTTTCGCCCGCAACTTCGAGACGAACTTCTCCGTAAAGTGGATGCACAAGGACATCGGGCTCATGTTGGACTCCGGAAAGGAGCTCGATGTGCCCCTTCCGCTCACCGGGCTCACCCAGCAGATGTTCCGGGCGGCCATCGCCAAAGGCTGGGGGGATGACGATATCTGCTCTACAATCAAGGTTTTAGAGGATTGGGCGGGCATTGAAGTGAAGGGCTGATGGAACCCATCGAAAAAATTTTGAATTTGGAATCCCGATTTTTGTTGCAATCCTGAATTCCATATTCTAAGATTGGAATTAAGCCGGGGAGGCAACTCCCACCAAAGCGAGACTAACCTCATAAAGACCCCTGAAGCAATCCTCCCCGGCGCCCGCAAGGGTTGGGTCTTCCACCAAAAAAGTTAACGAGAAACGCTCCAGCAAGCGAACTTAAGACGAAGACCGTCCCTGATCCCCACAGCGCTTCCTCCGAACGCCACCTCTCGATGCAAACGTCAGGCCAGTTGCTTGGTTCGCTGATTGCATCGTCCTAATCTGTGGACCGGTTCCTGACCAAATCGGTACGCCCGGTGCTCGTGCTCGCGGGCATGGCGTTGGCGGCGACGATCCTCATCCCGGCCGGATTGATCTACGACGACCTCGACCGCCAGCAACGGATCCATGTCCAGGGCAAGGTGTCGGCGCTGGCGGCGCGACTGGAGACGCTGCCCGTCAACGAATCGCGATCGAGGCTTCAGGAAATCCTGCAGCGCGAAGAACCGGCGCTGCGGCGGCTGGGTCTCTATGACAGGCGCGTGGAGCCGCCGCCGGTATCGGAGCAGGATGAGCCGCAGCCCTACCGGGCAGTGGTCCCCTATCGAACGGCCCGGGGGATGAGCATCGCGGAGTTTGAGTTGGGGCTCACAGAAGTGGATGCCATCGCCGAAAGCAGCCGCCAGTTTGCCGCCGTGGCCGCCATTGGTGGCGTGTTGGTATTCCTGCTGTCGCTGTATGGATATTGGGGCGCCGGACGGTTCGCCGAAGCGCAGTTCCAATCCCGAATCGAAACGATCGGGGCCAGCCTCGCCCCTGGCGACCGGAGAGCGCTGGCGATTCTGGCCGATCCGCCCGAGGCGAAGGCCGTGGCGGTGGACTCGCGGACTTTGTTCGATCGGATCAACAAGGCCTGCGGCGGTTCCCTGGTAAGCGAGTCCGAGACTGTGGAACTGGCCACCGATCCTGACCTGCTGGCCGAGGCGCTGACCAGGCTGGCTGTCGAAGGCTCGAAACTGGAATTTCGAAGGGGCGAAGTCGGCATCGCGCCAATCGCGGCAGGAGGCGGGCTGAGTCAGGCAGCGGCGGAAAGGCTGATCCACTCATTGCGAGGCACCCTTGAACGAGACGCCGGCGCCGCCAAGATCACCCTTCCCGTTTGATATCATTCGATTGGGTGCAACAGATCGCCATACTCGGGTCCACGGGCTCGATCGGGACCAGTACGCTTGACGTGATCCGCCGAAACCGGGAGCGGTTCCAGGTCCACGCGTTGGCCGCCGGAGCAAACGTCGATCTGCTGCTGCGCCAGATCGGGGAGTTTCAGCCGCGAGTGGTGGTTGTTGGAACGAACCAGGCGCTGGACCGTCTCTTAGAGAGACTGCCGGAATCCGGCCTGCCGCGCGCAGTCTGGCCGGAATTAGGCGCCGGCGGGCAGGCGTTGCTCAATGCGGCAATCGACCCCGAGGTCCACTTTGTCATGTCGGCGATCGTCGGCGTGGCGGGCCTCGAAGCAACCTATGAGGCAGTACGGCGAGGTAAGAGATTGGGACTGGCGAACAAGGAAGTGATGGTGGCGGCGGGGCAACTGGTGACCCGCGCGGCACACCAGTCCGGCGCCGCCATCCTGCCGGTGGACAGCGAGCACAACGGCGCCCACCAGTGCCTCCGCGCGGGTTTACGGTCAGAGGTGCGCAAGCTGATCCTCACCGCGTCGGGGGGGCCATTCCGGGATACGCCGGCCGCCGATCTGGAAACTGTGACGCCACAGCAGGCCTTGAATCATCCAACCTGGAAGATGGGTCCGCGCATCACCATCGATTCGGCCACGCTCATGAACAAGGGCTTCGAGGTCATCGAGGCCTGCTGGCTGTTCGATTTCCCCGTCTCGGACGTCGAGGTGGTGGTGCACCCCCAATCCACGGTCCATGCCATGGTGGAATACGCCGATGGAAGCGTGATCGCGCAAGTATGCGCCACCGACATGCGCATGCCCATTCAGTACGCGCTGACCTACCCGGCCCGCGACGAGGCGCCGGTGCCGAGGCTCAATTGGGCGCAGGCCCGCACCTGGGAGTTCTATCCGCCGGACCTCGAAAAATTCCGGCTCTTGAAGCTTTCCTATCAGGCGCAGGAGACGGGCGGTTCGGCCACCTGCACCCTGAATGCCGCCGACGAAATCGCAGTGGAGGCTTTCCTTGCCGGGGAAATCCCGTTCCCGGCGATCGCCGAAATCGTGGAAGACACCCTCAACGAGGTGCCCAGCCGGCAGGCCGGGTCGATCGGAGAGGTACTGGAAATCGATCGCCAATCCCGTCAGGCCGCTCAACGAGCATGCGCCCAGCGGATGGCCCGCGCAGTGTAAGGGTGACTTATGAATTTTCTGGAAACCGTCTGGTGGCTGCTGCTCCTCATCGGAGTGATGATTCTCATTCACGAGTTGGGACACTTCTGGGCCGCCCGGTTCTTTGACGTGAAAGTGGAGGCCTTCAGCTTTGGCTTCGGTCCGCGGCTGTTCGGCTTCCGGCGCGGTGAAACCGACTTCCGCTTCTCGCTCATCCTGTTCGGAGGCTACGTCAAAATGGCCGGCGAACAGGTGGGCGAGGAAGGCGCCGCCGACCCGCGTTCGTTTCTCGCCAAACCGCGCTGGCAGCGCATGATCATCGCCTTCGCCGGTCCGCTGATGAACATTATTCTGGCGGTGGTGCTGGTGACCGGCCTGTACATGGTGCGCTATCCCAAGGTCCCGATGTCGCCCTCCCCCCGCATCGGCTTCGTCGTGGCGGACGGTGCGGCGGCTCAGGCCGGCATCCGCGAAGGCGACCGCATTCTCAAGATCGACGACATCGACAATCCCACCTGGGAAGATATCACCCTCAAGGAAATCGCCGGCGCCAAAAAGGCAATCAGCTTCCTGATTGAGCGCGACGGCAGACAGCAGGCCCTTCAGATCACGCCCGGCTACGATGACAAGACCAACGCCGGAACGCTGGGCTGGGCGCAGGAAATGCCGGTCCATGTTGCCGGCGTGGAACCAGGCATGGGCGCAGAAAAGGCCGGCATGCGCAAGGGCGACGTGGTCACGGCCGTCAACGGCACCCCCATCCGCTCCACGCTGAAGCTGCACGAGTTGATCAAGGCCAGTGCCGGCAAGCCGGTGGAAGTGAAGTACCGGCGCCAGGACGAAGAGCTTGCCGCGATGGTGACTCCGGCCCTGAAGACCGTCGAAGGCATTACGCGATATTTTATCGGGGTGCAGCTTGAGTCGCCGGTGACCTTTGTCGCCCTCCCGTTCACCGAAGCCCTCAGCGAATCGGTGCGGCAGAACTACAAGAGCGCCGGGCTGATTTTCCAGTTCCTGCGCGGCATCGTGGAACGCCGCATGTCGCCCAAGTCGCTGGAAGGCCCCATCCGTATTGCCCAGATCTCCACCGATGCGGCGCATGAGGGTCCCGCTTCCTTTGTCGGCCTGATGGCCATGGTCAGCCTCAATCTGGCCGTCTTCAACCTGCTTCCCATCCCCATCCTGGACGGCGGCGTTATCATGCTGCTGCTGGTGGAGATGCTGATGCGCCGCGACCTGAGCATGAACGTCAAAGAAGCGGTGTTCAAAGTCGGCTTCGTTTTCCTCATGATGGTGGTGGCGTTCGTCATCTATAACGACATTTCGAAGGTCTTCCTCACGAAATCGGGGGGCTGATGACCCGGCTGGCTCTCATTCTGTGCGCCGCGGCACTGCTTGCCGCCGGGGCCCACTATCGGGCGCCGGCGGGCAAACGCCCCGCCATCCGCAGGCCCGCGGCCGAAAGCGTCCTGCCGGGCGGACGCCTCATTTCTCCGCTCGGAAAGCAATTTACCACCGGACCCGGCGGCTACGGGTTAGCCGTAAGCCCTTCCGGAAAGCTCATCGCCACCTGCGACGGCGGCCCGCGCCGGCACTCCATCACGATCGTTGAGCAACTGGAGCGCGGCCGCTGGAAGACCCACAACATCGAACCCTACAAGGTGGAAGACGAGGACGAGGACTGGATCAGCGTCTTCATGGGCATCGCCTGGATGGACGACAAGACGCTGTTCGTCTCAGAAGGCGACACCGGCCGCGTGCGGCTGATCGATTGGAAGTCGGGCCGCCGCAAGCATGTCTTCCATCTCAACGAAGGCGGCTTTCGCGACTCCTACTCGGGCGATCTGGCCTACGACGCACGCCGCGAGTTGCTCTACGTCGTCGACCAGGCCAACTTCCGTCTCGCCATCTTCGACACAAAGCGCAAGCGGGCGCTGGCTTCGGTCCGCGTGGGGAGGATGCCATTCGCCATCGCGCTTTCCCCCGATGGCAGCCGGGCCTATGTCACCAATGTCGGAATGTTCGAGTACAAGCCGCTTCCCGGCGCTGACACGGCGCGGCCAATCACCACCGGCATCCCGTTTCCCGCCTTCGGCTTCCCATCGGCCGAGGCGCGCGAAGGGACGAAGGTGCGCGACGTCTCCGGGCAAGAGATCGCCGTGCCGGGCCTGGGCGATCCGAACGTGCCGGAGTCGAACTCGCTCGCGATCCTGAACGTCGAGAGTCCGGCCGAGGCCGTCCTGCTGGGCTTCGTCCGCACCGGACTGCCGTTCGGAGACCGGTCACTCGGCGGATCCAGTCCGGCGGGAGTGGTGGCGACGGCCGATCGCGTTTACGTTTCCAACGCCCATAACGACACGGTGAGCGTGGTGGATCCCATTACCCGCAAGGTGGTTGAGGAGATTCAGATCCGGATTCCAGGACTCGAGAACCTGCGCGGAGTGATGCCGATCGGCATGGCCGTGCATGAGGATTCAAACACGCTGCTGGTGGCTGAGGCCGGCATCAATGCCGTCGGCGTGATCGATGTGCGGCAGAACAGGGTGTTGGGGCATATCCCTTCCGGCTGGTTCCCGGCCCGCGTGGCCATCGACCGTGAGACGGTGTACGTCACCAACGCCAAAGGCCACGGAACCGGACCGAACGCCACGCGCGACGGACCGATTGAACGGAGCTTCCAGGCCCAACTGCGGCGCGGCTCACTGAGCGTCTATCCACTGCAGGACGCGGCTGAACTGCAGCGCATGTCTCGCCAGGTGTACGAAAACGCCGGGTTCGTTCCGTCAAAAGATCCCGCCCTCGCCATGCCCGCCCAGGTGCGCCACGTTGTGATCATCGTCAAGGAGAATCGAACCTACGACGAGGTGTTTGGCGATATCAAGGAAGCCTCGAACGGGCCCGCGGCGGGCAATCCCGACCTGGCGCGCTTTGGCCGCTACGGCACGGTCCACTCCACCGGCGACAGCCGCCGCGGCCTGCAGCAGCGCTTCAGCCTGCGCAGCGTGAACGTCACGCCCAATCACCACGCCATGGCGCAGCAATTCGCCTTTTCCGACAACTTCTACGCCGATTCGGAAATGAGTGTGGACGGCCATCACTGGCTGGTAGGCTCTTATCCCAATCCCTGGGTGGAGACCACCATCATGGGCCCCAAGCCGTTCCGCATGCCCACCACCGCCCCGGGCCGGTTGCGGAATATCGGATCGAATTCTTCTGTTCATCCCGACGACCAGTTGGAACATGGCACGCTGTGGCATCATCTGGAGCGTCACGGCGTCAGCTTCCGCAACTACGGCGAAGGGTTTGAATTGGCCAGCGTGGCCGAAGGGCCGGGGCTGAAACCCACCGGCGCGCGATTCTTCATTAATGTGCCGATGCCCGCGCCGCTCTACGCCAACACCTCGCGCGAGTACGCGCAGTACAACACCAACATCCCGGACCAATACCGGGCCAGCCAGTTCATCGCCGAAGTGGACAAGTTGTACGTAAAGGGCGCGGCCGAATTCCCGCGGCTGATCTTTATTCACCTTCCCAATGACCACATGGACAAGCCACGGCCCGAAGACGGCTATCCGTTCCAGGCTTCGTATGTGGCCGACAACGACTACGCGCTGGGCCGCATCGTGGAGTATCTGTCCAGGAGCAAATGGTGGAAGAACATGGCGATTCTCATCACTGAAGACGACGCCCAGGGCGGCGTGGATCACATCGATTCACACCGCACGGTGATGATGGTGGTGAGTCCCTACGCCAGGAAAAACTACGTCTCGCACGTCAACGCCAGTTTCCCGGGCATGCTGAAGACCGCGTTCCGGCTGCTGGGCCTGCCGCCGTTGAACCTGTTTGACGCCTCGGCTTCCGACCTTTCCGATTGTTTCACCACGACTCCTGATTTCACTCCGTACACCGTGCAGCCCATTCGCGCCGAATTGTTCGATCCGGCGAAAGCCAAGGATCCGGCCGATCCCAAGCCCGGCGCCCGCATGGACGACCCGCGATTCCTGGAGGAGCAACACCGCCGCCGATGAGATACCTGCTTATGTTCGCCGCGGCCTTGGCCTGCGCCCAGGATCGCCGCGTGGCGATCACCATTGATGACCTGCCGGTGGCGCAATCGGGCCCCGATGCCTGCGAGCCCACTGCCCTGATGGAGGCGACAAAGAAACTGCTGACGCACTTCAAAGGGCTTCCGCTCACGGCGTTTGTGATCGGCCGCAACTGCCCGGACCTGACGCTGGAGCAACGCAAAGCGGCGCTCGGTTTATGGATGGAGGCGGGCGCGGAGATGGGCAATCACAGCTACGCCCACCGCGACTACAATTCGATGCCCGCCGCCGAATATGCCGCTGACATTGAGCGCGGCGACGCTTCGCTGAAGCAAAGCACGGGACTCGCCAGAATCCGCTACTTCCGTTCGCCGATGCTGCACACCGGCCGCACGAAGCAGGACAAGCAGCACCTGGAGCGGTTCCTGGCAGCGAACGGGTGGCAACAGGCGCCGGTGACGTTCGACAATTCAGACTGGCTGTTTGCCAACGTCTACGCGCACGCCTTGCGCACGGGCGATAAGGCGCTGGCCAAACGCGTGCGTGACGGGTACGTGCCCTACATGGAGTCCGTAGTGGCTTTCTTTGAAAAGCGGGCGGTGGAGGTGGTGGGAAGGGACATCCCGCACGTCCTGTTGTTTCATTCCAATCACCTCAACCGCGACCTGGGCGGCGAACTGGTGAAGATGTTCCGCCGCCGCGGCTACCGCTTTATCACGTTGGAAGAGGCTCTGCGCGACGACGCCTACCGCTTGCCCGACGAATACGCCGGCACCGGAGGATTTTCCTGGATCCATCGCTGGTCGCGCACCAAGGGCATGCCGAACAAAGGCGAGCCCGGCGAGCCCAAGTGGGTGCTGGACAAATTCGAAGAGATTTCCCGCCGCTGAAGGTTCGCTGGGTGCCGGGGCTTCCCCGCGATCCCTTTCCTGGATATACTGCCCGTCAATGGCAAACCGGAATCCCAACCGCCGGCTGTTTCTACAGTCAAGCGGGGCCGCGATCGCAATGGCTCCTCTGCACGCCGCCGCGCGCCCCGTTTCCATCCTCATCGACCCCGCCGACACCATCGCATCCTCGGCCCCATGCAAGTGGGCCGCCGGTGACTTGCGTTCGGCGCTGGAAGCAGCGGGCGCCACCGCCACGCTGCGCGAACGCGTGTCCGAAACTCCGTCCGGTGATCTATGCATCGTCGCCTCGGGCGGAGGCCCCGCCGCAGCCGAGGCGCTCTCCATTGGCCCCGCGCGCCGCCAGGGCCGGGACGTATTGCTTGCATCCGGCCACGATGCACGGGGACTCAGCTACGCGCTGCTGGAGTTGGCCGACCGCACGCGCTACGGCTCGGCGCTGGAGACGCCGGCCAACGAGCGTCCGGCGAATCCGGTGCGCGCCATCTCGCGCCTGTTCACCAGCAACGTGGAAGACCTGGGCTGGTATCATGACCGCGACATGTGGCGCGAGTATCTCACCATGCTCGCCACCCATCGTTTCAACCGCTTCCACCTCGCCTTCGGCATCGGCTACGACTTCCTGCGCGAAGTCACAGACGCCTATTTCCTATTTCCATACCCGTTTCTCCTGGATGTGCCGGGATACAAGGTGCGCGTACCGCAACTGGCCAACGCCGAACGCGACCGCAACCTCGAAACGCTGCGCTATATCAGCGAGCAGACCGTGGCCCGCGGCCTCGATTTCCAACTCGGCCTCTGGATGCACGGCTATGAGTGGCTGGACACGACCAACGCCAATTACACCATCGAAGGCGTCAACAAACAGAATCACGGTTCGTATTGCCGCGATGCGGTGCGCGCGCTGCTGAGGGCGCTACCGGCGGTCACCGGCGTCACCTTCCGCGTACACGGGGAAAGCGGCGTGGAAGAAGGAAGCTACGAGTTCTGGAAAACGGTGTTCGACGGCGTAGTCACCTGCGGGCGAAAGGTCGAGATCGACATGCACTCCAAGGGCATGGATCAGACGATGCTCGATCTGGCCGTAGCCACCGGACTGCCCTTGAAGGTCTCTCCCAAATACTGGGCCGAACACATGGGGATGACGTACCACCAGGCGGAAATCCGCGGCGAGGAGCGTCCGAAACCTGGCGTGCGGGCAAGCGCATTGATGAAGTTCAGCGCCGGTTCGCGCCGGTTCACGCGTTACGGCTACGCGGACCTGCTTCGCGAAGACCGCAAGTGGGGCGTGGTGCATCGTATCTGGCCGGGCACGCAGCGGCTGTTGCTGTGGGGCGACCCGGTGACGGCGGCGGCGCATTCGCGCGCCTTCACCTTCGCCGGCAGCGACGGCGTGGACATCATGGAACCGCTGTCATTCAAGGGGCGGCGGGGCTCGGGGCTGGCCGGCGGACGCTGCGCCTACTCCGATGCTTCACTCAATCCGCGCTGGGATTGGCAGAAGTACGAATATTCTTACCGCGTCTGGGGACGCCTGGTCTACAATCCGCAAGCCGATGCGGATGCGTGGCGGCGGGACCTGCGCAAGACGTTCGCCGCTGGAGCGATGAATGCCGAACAGGCGCTGGCCAACGCCAGCCGCATCCTGCCGATTGTGACCACGGCGCACGGCACTTCGGCCGGTAATAACATGTATTGGCCGGAGTTGTATCTCAACCAGTCGCTGGTGGAAGATACAGGCGCCTATTCCGATACACCCGCGCCGAAGGTGTTCGGCAATGTCAGCCCGCTCGATCCGCAGTTATTCTCGCGCATCAATGACTACGCCGATGAGCTCCTGCAAGGAGAGCACGGGGCCCGGTATTCGCCGGTGGAAGTAGCCGTGTGGCTGGAGGATTACGCCGCCGCGGCGCGGAAACATCTGGCCCAGTTGGAGGCAAAGACGGCGGGGAAGAACCGGCCGGAGTACCGGCGCTTCGTCATCGATACGGCGATGGAAGCTGGGTTGGGGCGTTTCTTCGCGGCCAAGTTCCGCGCGGGCGTGCTGTATCGCATCCACGAACAGAGCGGGGCGCGCAAGGCGCTGGAGGAATCGCTGAAGGCCTACCGCGCCGCGCGCGAGGCATGGGCACAGGTGGCGGCGGCCGGCAAGGTGTACAAATCGGACATCACCATCGGAGAACGGCCGCAACTGCGCGGGCATTGGGCGGACCGGCTGCCGGCGATCGACGCCGACATCGCGCGGGTGGCGAAGAAACTGGAAGCGGCGAAAGCAGGCGAGCCCGACGCGCGCACGGCTGCTGCGATCCAGGAAGCGTTGAGCCGTCCACGGCGGCCTGCGCTGGCCTGCACACACCGTCCCGGCACTCATTTCACGCCGGGCAAGCCGGTGGGCATTGAACTGACCATCGATCGCAAGGCCGTTTCGGCGCGCTTGTTCTACCGGCATGTTACGCAGGCGGAACGGTATGAGAGCGCAGCGATGACCGAATCCAACAACCGGCACAAGGCGGAGATCCCCGCAGCGTACGCCGATGGGGCTTATCCCATCCAGTATTACTTCGAGGTGCGGGATGACGCGGGCAATGCGTGGTTGTATCCGGGGCTGGGCGAGACGCTGACCAACCAGCCGTACTTCGTGCTACGAAGAGCCTGACGCCGGCGGTCAACTTACCGGTAGAACGGGGGCTTGATTCCGGGGCGCGGGCCGTAAACCGGCTCCGGCCGCCCCACTTCCAGCGCCCCCAGATCCGGCCCCCGTCCCGCGAAATCGTCGTTCACCGTCGGCAGTCTCAATCCCGCATCCACCACCCTGGCGCCGGGCTTCAACCGGAAGTTGAGATCCATGGAATGATACACGGCATGGCGCTTGCCGCCGTCGGGCCCTTTCAATTCCTCAAAGATGTCGTAGTCCACTTCCATGCCATGCGCTTCCTGCCCGGTCGCCTGGCTCAGTTGGGCTAATGCTGTGAAACTCTTCCAGTCCGAACGCGCCGGCTCGTACACCCGCTCACCCGGCGCCGCTGGCGCAAACCAATTAAACTGGCTGCCGCCATTGCGATTCGGCCGGTAACCGTCATAGTCAAAGCTCGAATAGGCCGTTGCGTTCGCCAGGGTCAGAATGCCCCGCCCCGGCGCGTCGGAACCCAGAAACAGGTTATTCCGGAAGTGGGTATTCGAATGTGGATCACGGATCACGTGTTCACTGATCAGGGTGTTGTGGTAGACAAACAGGCCCGCCGGTTTTGCTGAAAACTTAAAAGCGACGCCGCTCGCCACGTGATAGGCGATATTCCGGATGAAGTAGACCGGGCCGCCGAAGACCGGCTGAGCGCTCATGCCGCCGTGCGCCGCGTTCACGCCTCGGTTGTTCATCACGCGGATATTGTGAACGCCGCCGTCGGTTTCAATAAAGTCATCGCCCATCATGTGGATGTCGTTGTTGTAGATGTCAATCGCGGTGGCCAGCCGCGCCGGGTCCGGCGTTCCGTAAGTCGAGATACCGATGCCGTCATGGAAATAGGCGATGGCGTTGTGGGCCACCACGTGTCCCCTTCCGTACACCTTCACGCCGTAATAACTCCGCAGCGCGTGGGCGCCGTAAATTCCCGGGTTGCTCCAGCCGATGAGCCGGAACCGGTTGTCGCGCCCCAGAATCACGTTGTCGGCGATGTAGAAATCCTCCGAACCGGCGTACTCGGTGGTGATGCCAAAGCCGACATCCTCCAGACGGCAGTTGCGCACCGTCAACGCCCTGGCCCCCAACACGTCCTTCTGGCCGGCGAAAAAGGCGTAGTCCGCGTTGCGGATCGTCAGATCCTCGAAGATGTGGTGCTCGGAGGCCATCACGTCGAACAGCCGGCTGCAGCCGTCACCGTCGAAGATCGCTTCTCCGTCGCCGGCGCCGCGGATCGTGATCGGCTTTTCCGCCGTCCCCTTCAAGGTGAGTGAGTAACTGCCATCGAACGGCGCGGCCAGCGGGTCCACGTAGTTCAACCGCTCAGACCGGTACATGCCCGCGTGGATCAGAATCACGTCTCCGGGCAACGCATTGCGCTCCCTCACCACGCTCCAATCGCCGAGACCCGCGCCGTAATAGGCCTGCATCAGCCCGGTGAATGACGGCTCCTGCCGGGCGCCTTTCCAATCGGGCGGATAGACGTGCAAGGTGCGCCCACCGTTGTAGGAGACCGGCGCTGTGCGCGTCCGCGCCTTCACTGTGCGCACGGCCTGGCCGGACACGCCATCGGGATCCTTCATCGTGAAGCGGCATTCGTACTCAGTGCCCGGTTTGAGATTGAGAATGCTGCCGGCGAAGGCGTGGGGAACGATGTATTCCAGATTCTCGCGCTGCCGGTACACCCTCTCGCCGCCGATCCGCAGCAGCGGGAGCGCCGGCTTCCACTCCGCCGTCCCGGATTCACGGTATTCCACGCCAACCGCCGCGTTGCGATTGGCATCGCCTTCGATCTTCCAATCGAAACCAAGGTTGGCAAGCGTGGGACGTTCGACGTGAAAGGCGCCTGCCGTCACCGCATCCTGGGCGGAAAGCAACGGCACGGCGAGAGAAACCAACATGACCGCGGCCAACGGCGTTTTCATGGGCGGAACTCCTTGTTCCGCGATAGGCTATCACAACGCCGCCAGACACAAACCTGGGGCAAATCGCTCAAGCCGCCAGAGCAACCTCTTCCTGCTGTTCCACCACCTGTTTCCGCGCCGCGATCCACAACATGCCGTCTTCCCAGTTGGCCCGCAGCGTCTCGGGAAGGATGCGCACCGGAAGTTCGAATTGGCGCATCATCCTGCGCTCGCCCAGTTCGGCAAAAAATACCGGCCCGTCCTGATTTTGCCGGAACGTCTCGGCCACGCCATCCACGGTGACGCGATCGTCCATCACGGTGACTTCCAGATCACGCGCCTCGTAACCTGGCGTCTGGACCGTGATGACAACGTCTTCTTCGGTCTGGCTGATGCCGGCAATCGGGAAATCGGAATGCCAATCCTGTTCGGAAAACCATTCATCCCATTCGCCTTCGCTCGCCGGCGCGGCGGGAAACAGACGCCGCAGGACGCGTTTCAAACCGGACAAAGGCACCCTCGCCGCATCCACCCCGGCCTGCCAGAATCTACGCACAGGCCGCCGTACTTTCACATGTTCTGCCATCTTAGCCTCCGATCTCTGCTCAGAGACTTGCAATCGGCGTGCCAACGTTGGCGCACCGCGTGCAGTCATGATTGTATGTCCCCGGCCATCTATCTCGCGGCGGCTCTTTGCTGTGGGATCCACATCGAGCCAAACTCCCCCCGGTTGTTGCACCAGTTCACATCCGGCCAAATCGCGATCCTTGAAAAAATGAACCGCGCGGACCGCAGGCATATCACCGGCTTAACCGTCCTGGTGCTTCCGGCGGAATGGCATTGCGTCGAGGCCGCCTACGCCACGCTGCCGCGCATACACTATCCATTCCTCGACCTGGAGAAAGTGCTGGTGGCGCACCTGCCCTCACAGCAGTTCGGCGCTTACGAACATGGAAGTCTGGCGCTGTGGGGGCCCCTGAACTCAGGCGCCCGGAGGAGCCCTACTCCGGCCGGTGTGTACCGGCTCAACTGGAAATCGAAATCCCGCCACAGCACGGTGGATCCGGACTGGCTGATGACATGGTACTGGAATATCGACGACCCACTGGGGATTGCCATTCACGCCTACGATCTGCCTGGCCGGCCGGCCAGCCACTCCTGTATCCGCCTCCTGGATCGCGATGCCCGCTGGCTTTATGACTGGGGCGAACCGGGCGTTCCCGTGTACGTGATCGGACAATACGACTTCCAATCGCCTCCGCCGTGGCGCGATCCGGGCTGGTGGCGGCAGGGGGTTGAGCTTCAGTAGACTGATCCCATCTTGACTCTCTTACTCGCATTCCTCCTCACCGCCGCCCAACCCGCTGAACTCCGGTGGCACGACGTCCGCTCACTGCGTTTTGAAGGCAAGGGCTGGGCCGACACCAAACACGCGTTTGACCGGCTGCCCGCCCGCGCCGAAGGTGTGGTGCGCGCCCCGGTCTGGAGTCTGCAGCAGGATTCGGCAGGCATGACGGCCGGCTTCCGCACCAACGCCACCACCATCCGCGCACGCTGGACCCTGCGCAAACCGCGGCTGGCATTGCCCCACATGCCCGCTACCGGCGTCAGTGGGCTGGACCTCTATGTCCGCCACCAGGGCAAGTGGCGGTGGATCGGGGCGGGCCGCCCGGAAAAGACGGCCAACGACACGCCGCGGGTGGCCGATCTTCCGGGCGGGACGCGTGAGTTCCTGCTCTATCTGCCGCTCTACAATGGCGTGGAGTCGGTGGAGATCGGCGTGGCCGGGGACGCAACCCTGGAAGCGCTGCCCGCGCGCGGCAAGCCCGCCGTGTTTTACGGAACTTCCATCCTGCAGGGCGGCTGCGCCTCACGCCCCGGTATGGCCTACCCGGCCATCATCGGCCGTGAGCTGGATATCCCGACGATCAATCTCGGGTTTTCGGGAAACGGCAAGACCGAGCCCGAGATGGCGAAACTGATGGCCGAACTCGATCCGTCAGTCTATGTGCTGGACAGCCTGCCCAACCTGGAGCCGGCCGAGGCGCATGAACGCCTGGAGCCTTTCATTCGCACCCTGCGCCAGGCACATCCCCGCACGCCGGTGGTGCTGGTGGAAAACGTCGTCTACACGAACGCCTACCTGCTGGAATCGCGCGCCAAACGCGTGAAGGGCAACAATGCCGAACTGAGCGCGGTGTTTCAGAAACTGCGCAAAGAGGGCGACAGGCATCTCTATTATGTGCCCGCGGCCAATCTCTATGGCGACGATTCGGAGGCCACCGTGGACGGCTCCCATGCCACGGACCTGGGATTCCTGCGAATGGCGGCGGTGATCGGCAAGGCTCTGCGTCCGCATCTGCGATAAAATCAAGTCACCGTGTCGTCTCGAATCGGAATCCTTCTCTTCGCCGTGGTTGGCCTCCAGGCGGAAGATCTGCCGCGTCAGGCCGCTGAAATCCTGGCTGCGAATTGTCTCACCTGCCACGGGGCGGCCATGAAAATGGGCGAACTTGATCTGCGCAGCCGTGAGGCGATGCTGAAGGGAGGCAAGAAGGGCCCGGTGCTCACGCCCGGTGATCCGGCCCGCAGCGCGCTCTATCTGCACGCCTCGCACGAAGCGCAGCCCAGCATGCCTCCGGGAAAGAAGCTGCAGGATTGGCAGATCTCGGTGCTGCGGCGGTGGATCGGGACCGGCGCTCCGCTGGAGAAACCGATCGATTCCGGGGCCAACGACGCCAAGAGCGCGATGTCCGCGATGGAGGAGCGCCCCATTACGGAGGCGGAGCGCCAATTCTGGTCGTTCCGGCCGGTGAAACGAACCCAGGCTCCCCAGGTCAGAAACAGGAATTGGGTGCGCAACCCGGTTGACGCCTTCCTGCTCAGCGCAATGGAATCGAAAGGCCTCAAGCCTTCCCCCGCGGCTTCGAAACGTACGCTGGTGCGGCGGGTTTACCTCGATCTGTGGGGCCTTCCCCCCACACCCGCCCAGGTGGACGAGTTTCTCAACGACCAGCGGCCCGACGCCTTTGAGCTGCTGGTGGATAAACTGCTGGCTTCCAGTCATTACGGAGAACGCTGGGCACGCCACTGGCTGGACCTGGTGCATTACGCCGATTCGGGCGGCTTTGAATATGACCGCGACTTCAAGAGCGCCTGGCGTTACCGGGATTGGGTGGTGCGCGCCATCGCCGCCGACAAGCCCTATGACCAGTTCGTAAGAGAGCAGATCGCAGGCGACGAGATTCACCCGGACGATCCGGGCGCGCAAACCGCCACTGGCTTCTTCCGCCTCGGCCTGGAGCATAACATCAAGACCGAAATCACCCGCATGGACGAGATGGACGACATTCTCCAGATCACGGGTGGGACGTTCCTGGGGATGACCATCGGCTGCGCGCGCTGCCACAACCATAAGTTCGATCCGATTCCGCAGAAGGATTACTACCGCATGCAGGCGGTGTTCTACTCCACCAAGGAGAATGACTATCCGCTGGCCGATGCCGCGGCGATTGCCGCCTTCAAAGCGGCCAACGCCAAGGTGGATGATCTGATCAAACCGCTGAAGAAGCAGGTGGACGACATCGAGAAGCCGTATCGTGATACGCTGATCGCCCGCGAACGCGACCGTCTGCCCGACTATATGAAGGAAGCCTTGCGCATTCCCGCCGAAAAGCGCACCGAAGGGCAGAAGCTCATCGTCATCCAGGTGGAAAAGACCCGAAATTTCTCGCAGGACGACGTGCTGGCCGCCATGTCGAAAGAGGATCGCGCACGCCGCGAGGAGGTGCTGGCGCAGATCCGGCAGATGGAGAAGCAGCGGCCGGAGCCATTACCCGCGGCCATGGCGATCACCGAAAGCGGCCCCAAGGCCGAACCTTCCTACTTCCTCCATCGCGGCAGCGTGGATACCAAGGGCTCACTGATGAAGCCCGGCGTGCTTTCGGTGGCTACATCGCGGGAACCGGAGTTTCCCGAACCACCCGCCGGCGCCAGGTCGACACACCGCCGCAAGGCGTTCGCCGAATGGCTGAGTTCGCCTGACAACCCGTTATTCGCCCGCGTAATGGTGAACCGCATCTGGCAGCATCATTTCGGTGAAGGGATCGTGCGCACGCCGAGCAACTTCGGAAAAACCGGCGACCGTCCGACGCATCCCGAACTGCTGGACTGGCTGGCGTCGGAGTTTGTGGCGCGCGGCTGGAGCATGAAGGCGATGCACCGGCTGATGGTGACCTCCAGCGCCTACCGCCAGGGCAGCGATGACATTGCCGCCAATAACGCCATCGACGCCGACAACAAGTATGTGTGGCGCATGCCGCGCCAGCGAATTGAGGGCGAGATTATCCGCGACCAGATTCTGGCCGTGGCCGGCGCCATCGACCTGAAGCACTATGGTCCGGGCGTGCGGCCCTACATCGATCCTTCGCTGTGGCAGGGAAGTTCCGGCCGCACCTGGGGCGGCACAACCGACGAGGACCGTTCCACGTGGCGGCGCAGCATCTACGTCCATTCCAAGCGCACCATCCCGCTGCCGATGCTGGAGGTTTTCGACCGGCCCGACGCGATCACGCATTGTTCACGCCGCAACCGCTCCACCATCGCCCCGCAGGCGCTGATCCTGATGAACAACTCCTTCATCCGCATGCAGGCGGGCGAGTTCGCCAAACGGCTGGAGCGTGAGGCGGGCAAGGCGCTGGACAAACAGATCGACCTGGCTTTCTCACTGGCGTTTTCACGCGGCCCATCCCAAACCGAGCGCACCGCGGCCCACCAGTTTCTGGAAGGCAGGCCGGAGGCGCTCAGCGATTTCTGCCAGGCCTTGTTCAACAGCAACGAGTTCCTTTATACGCAATAGGTGCCGATCATGCCGAACCGATTCATTTCCCGCCGCGACTTACTATGGAAGGCCGGAGGCGGTGTGGCCGGACTGGCCCTGGGCGACATGATGGCGCGCCAGGCGCAGGCCGCGCCGTCCTCCCCGCTTGCGCCGAAGAAGCCTCACTACACAGGCAAAGCCAAGGCGGTGATCTCGATCTTCTGCTACGGCGGCGTCAGCCAGATGGACAGCTTCGATCCCAAGCCGGAGTTGTATCGCCGCCGCGGCGAGGCGATGACCGGCAAGGGCGAAGTGGTGGTGTCGCAGGGTAATCCGGGAGGGCTGATGCCGTCCCCGTGGGAGTTCAAAAAGTACGGCCAGTGCGGCATGGATGTTTCGGCGCTGTTTCCCAACGTGGCTCAACTGGCCGACGATATCGGGCTGGTCCGCTCCATGTACGCCATCAGCAACGACCATGCCCCGGCGCTGTTTCAGATGAATACCGGCAGCATTCTGCCAGGCCATCCCTCGATGGGCAGTTGGATCACCTACGGGCTGGGCACGGAAAATCAGAGCCTGCCCGCCTTCATCGTGTTCACCGACCCGAGGGGCGGGCCCATCGGCGGCGCGCCAAACTGGGGCAATGGATATATGCCCGCCGCCTTTCAAGGCACGCAGTTCCGTTCCACCGGCGACCCGATTGTGGATCTCAAGCCGGCCAACGACATGACGCCGGAACGGCAGCGCCGGTGGCTGGACCTGCTGGGCAAGCTTAACGCCGAGCATGCCAGGCGCAACCCGGAAGACAACGAACTGTCGGCGCGCATCGCCACCTATGAACTGGCGTTTCGTATGCAGACGGAAGCGCTGGAGGCCGTGGCGATCGAAAAGGAATCGGCCGCCACGCGCAAGCTTTACGGGCTGGAGGAAAAGGTGACCGAATACTTCGGACGCCAGTGTCTGATGGCGCGGCGGCTGGTGGAGCGCGGCGTGCGATTCGTGCAGCTTTACTCGGGCGGGGGGAACTTCCAGACCAGTTGGGATGCGCACTGGGACATTGAGTACAATCACGGCCTGCACGCCAAGGAAACCGATGGGCCGGTGGCGGGACTGCTGCGGGATTTGAAGTCGCGCGGACTGCTGGACTCGACGCTGGTGATCTGGCACGGCGAGTTCGGCCGTATGCCCATTTCCCAGCGTATGTCCGGCCGCGACCACAATCCGCACGTGTTTTCGGTGTGGATGGCGGGCGGCGGCATTAAGGGCGGAACGGTGGTGGGCGCATCCGACGAGTTCGGATACAAGGTGGCCGAAAACGGCAAGTCGATCAACGACCTGCACGCAACCATTCTGCATCTTCTCGGAATGAACCACGAGAAATTGACTTACTTCCACAACGGGCGGCACATGCGCCTGACCGATGTTTCCGGGAACCTGATCAAGGAACTGTTGGCGTAGGCCGCTTACTCGAAAAAGCCGTTGATGTCCAGGATGACGTGCGTCTGATCGGTGACAAACACGCTCACCGCGCCTGCTGCGCCGGCCCGCACGATCGCCGCGTTCGCCACCACCCGGCCGAGGCTTGAATTTAGCGTCGAAACCACGGGCTGCGCCTGTCCCAACGGCCAGAGCGAAAGGTAACCCAGCGGCCCGGACGGCACTACCGTGACGTTCAATGCAAACGCTTTGGCCGACTCCGGCGCGCCGCACTTGCCCCCGACTGCGAACCCGCGTGTTTCATTGGCGGCCATTACCGGCGCGCCCGCCCCGGCCTGGCGCGTATCGGCCACCCGGCAGGGCGTGAGCGGAACATACTTGAGTTCGCCGTGCAGCCCGGCAGGGCCGAAGTATCCGTTCATGTCCAGGATCAGATCCGAGGCATCGGTGACAAAGGCGCTCAGCGCGCCGTTTACGCCCGCGCGCACAATGGCGGCGTTGGCCACCACGGCGCCATCCAGAGCATTGAGCGTCGACACCACGGGCCGCGTGGAACCCGCCGGCCAGAGACTGAGGTAACCCAAAGGGCCATGGGGAACCACGGTGGCATTCAATGAGTACGCCTGCGCCGCATAGATCGAACAGGAGCCCGACAACAGCGGAAAATCGCGGCTGGTCTGACCGGCCAGCGAAGGCGCGCCGAACAATCCGTTGAATCCGCTTCCGGCGCGGGTGTCCACGGCGCGGCACGGGTTCGCTGTGTAGAAGGACAATGCCCCGGAGGCGTTATCGAAGTAGCCGTTGACGTCAATGATGACGTCCGCCGCGTTGGTCACATAAGCGCTGATGGCGCCAGCCGCGCCGGCTGGAACAATCGCCGCATTCGCCACCAGCCCGCCGTGGAACGAATTCAGCGTCGACACCACCGGCATGTTCTGGCCGGTGGGCCACAAGGTGAGGTATCCCAGCGGCTCTTTCGGCGCCACCGTCACGTTGAGGGAGTACGCTTTGGCCGTCAGAGGCAGCCCGCAGCCGCCCGAAGGCAGCGGGAAACTCCGGGTTGTATTCCCGCTCATCGAAGGCGGGCCAAAGGCCCCGGCAGTGCCCTGACCCGCGCGGGTATCCACCACACGGCAGGGAGTGATCGGGACAAAGTGGTAACTGGTGACGACGATCGCCGCGGTGCGGAACTGCCAGGTCAGTGCGTTTGAACTGCCGTTGGCATTCTTGGCCGCCACGCGCCAATAGTAAGTGGTATCGGGCACAAGGGCGGGGAGTTGATAGACGGGCGCCGCAACGTTTGCCACAAACGGTGGCGCGGCTGAAGTCCCAAAGTAAACATCGTAGGAAGTGGCGCCCTGAGAAGCGCTCCACGACAGGGCCACGGTCTGTGCGGATACAGTGGAAAGGTCCGCAGGCGAGGGGGAGGTGGGCACCTCCGGCAGCGCGGAAAAGCTGGTGATCATCACCTCCATGCTGGCTGAACCGCCGCCGGGCTCCGATACCGTCACTACGCCGCTCCCGCCGCTGGCAATATCAGATGCCAGAATCGCCGCCCGCAACTGCGAGGCGTTCACGTAAGTGGTCTGGCGGGCGACGCCGTTCCATGAGACCTGCGATGAGGAGGTGAAGCCGCTTCCGTTGACAGTGAGCGTGAAGGCGGCCGATCCGGCAAGCACAACCGAGGGTGACAACGACGTCAGACTGATTCCTCCCATGCCGCCTCCGCCGCCTCCACCGCCTCCAGGGCTCGAACTGGCGGGAGTACCGATCCGGAAAGTCCACCCGTTCGTGAATCCGGAAAGCGCCTGGTATACCTGCACGTTTACCGTGCCCGCCTGGGCCAGATCGGAGGCTGGAATGGCCGCCCGCAGTTCCTCGGCCGAAATGAAGGTAGCCGGCCGTGCAGTGCCGTTCCACCGCACGCTGTCGCTTGCGGTGAAGGCCTTTCCCTTCAGCACGATCGTAATATCCGGAGAGTCCTTCAGCACCGCCGGCGGATGAACGCTGGTCAGCGTAGGCGCCCCGGGCGTCCCGATCAGAAGGAACCATTCGTTAGAAGGCGTGAGGTTCGGCCGGTGCACGGTGATCGTCGCCACTCCGGATTTCGCCACGTCGGCACTGGCAATGGAGACGCGCAGAGTCTTGCTGTCCACAAACACGGTGGGCTTGTCGGCGCCGTTGTAGCGCACCACGCAATCGCTGGTGAACAGCGCGCCGTTAACGGTGAGCGTAAAGGCGGACGCGCCCGCGGCAACAAACGACGGACTCATCCCGTTGATCAGCGGCGAGGCAACGGCGGAACTGGTGATCTGGAAGATCAGTTCGTTGGAGAGCCCGATGCCCGGCCGATAAACGGTGACCACCGCGGTCCCCGGCGTCGCGATATCCGCTGCCGAAATATCGGCTTCCACGCCCACGGAGTTGAGGTAGCGGGTCGGCCGCTCATGCCCGTTCCAACGCACCACAGTGTCCGCGCTCATCGGGCTGCCGCCCACCAGAAGCTTGAAACCGGCGTTACCGCCAGCCGGGTAAGAAATTGGGGCGAGTCCATTGATCTTGGCCGGAGGGTCAACTGCGAAGGCCGGAGTAAGAAGAACGAATAACGCTGCAACCAGGCGGGACGCGGATTTCATACACCTTACCATCGGCCTGGCGGCCGGTTTCCTACAGCCTACAGCCGCGGGTCCACCGGCTCACTCTCAAGCGCGAGTACTCCAAACACGCACTCATGCACCCGCCGCAGCGGCTCCTTCGCCACAAACCGCTCCAACGCCTCAATTCCCATGGCAAACTCGCGCGCCGCCAGTGACCGTTTTCCGCCGAGGCCCCGCTGCCGCAGCCTTGGCAACTGGTCCCCGGCCGTGTACTCCGGACCGTAGATGATCCGCAGATACTCGCGCCCGCGGCACTTCACCGCCGGCTGCAGGACCCCCTTCGTTCCCCGCGCGGCAAACTCCAGCGGCTTCACCACCATCCCTTCGCCGCCCGCACCCGTCAGTTCTTCCCACCACCTTACTGCCGCCTCCACCGCGGCATGATTGCCAAGATCCACTTCCATGAACGGCGTGGCGAGGATAAAGCCGGGATCGGCCGCGGCCAACCGGTGCAGCGTTTCCATATGCCAACGGTTCGTCCGGTTGACATGCACCGCGCCTTCCGATGCCAGCAGGTGGAACGGAGCCAGGCGATAGTCATCAAGGGACCGCACCGGCCAGCAGTAGCGCCGGTAGGCCTCGCGATAGCGCCGCAGACGCCCCAGACGGCGCTCAAACTCCGGCGCCATCGCCGCCGCCGCCGGACTTTGCCGCATCGCCTCCACTACCGCGCCCAAGGCCGCCACCCCCGCCGCGCCCACCGCGGCATACTGTCGCTCAATCAACTCCCTCGCCTTGGCCGACCACGGCATCAGTTCGCAGTCCAGGCAGAACCAATCGGACTGGAACTCCTTCCAGAATCCCGCTGTTTCGAGCGCCGCCCGCACCCGCTCCACAAACTCCGCCTCTGCCGCCGGATCGGGAAAGAACGGCCGCCCGGTGCGTGTGTAGCAGACTCCGGCGCGTCCATCGGGAACCCCGAAGCGCCGGCGCGCGGCCGCCGCATCGCGGCTCACCACCACCACCGCCCGCGAGCCCATGTGTTTTTCCTCGCACACCACGCGCTCCGCGCCATTGGACCGGTAGTAATCGAACGCCTCGCTGGGATACTCCAGATACTCAGGCCGCGACGACGTTTCGCACGGTGACATCGCCGGCGGCAGGTAGATCAGCCAGTGCGGATCGGTGGCGAAGCGGCTGATCACCTCCAGCGCGGCGATGGAGTTTTCCTCCCGGATGGTCACGTTTCCATACAGCCGCGTCTGCACCACACGTTTGCCTGTCACATCCCCCAGGTCAAGCACATCATCGAGTTCCTGCTGGCTCGTCCTGTCACCGGGGACAGGCGCAATGAGCCGCACTGCCACTGCGTATTCGCACTGGGCGGCGACGGAGACAAACTCCCGCTCCGGATACCGCAGCGCCGTCAACTTACCGCCGAACACCAGTCCGGTATCGATGTTCACCGTGTTGTTCAGCCACTCAGGCTCGGGCACCGGCGTGTGCCCATAGACCACCATGGCCCTGCCGCGATACTCCGATGCCCAGTTGTAGCGGACCGGCAGGCCAAACTCATCGGTCTCGCCAGTCGTCTCGCCATAAAGGCAGAAGTCGCGCACCGCGGCCGATCCGCGGCCATGCATATGTTCCCTGAGGCCGGCGTGCGCCACCACCAGACGGCCTCCATCCAGAACATAATGGCTGATCAGGCTGTCGAGAAAGGACGCTACTTGCGCCCGTTCGGACGCCGCCAGCGGCTCCAGAGCGGCGATCGAGATGTCCAGGCCGTTACGAACCTGCACCGGCCTGCCACGCAGCCAGCGCAACAGCTTCACGTCGTGGTTGCCCGCCACACAGAACGCGCTCCCGGCCGTCACCATGTTGCGCACGATCCGCAGCGTGTCAAGGACCAGGGGTCCGCGGTCCACCACGTCGCCGAGAAAGATGGCTCGCCGGCCAGCCGGGTGCCGCCAGCATTCCTCACCCCACGGAGCCCCGGCATCCCCAAGCGTGAAACGTTCCCAGCCCAGCCGCTCAAACAACGCCCTCAGTTCCAAGGCACAACCGTGCAGGTCGCCGAAGATATCGAACGGCCCGGCCTCGTGTTTCTTGTCGTTGCGCAGTGGCACACGCCGCACCTCCACCTCATCCACGCCGTCCAGAATGTGGATGTAGCGGAACCCCTCGCGGTCCAGCCGCCTCAGCCCGGAACGCAGCTCACGCGTCTGGCGGTGGATCACGTGAGGGCCAAACGCCCGGTCCGGACGAGCGCGGTTGCGTTCCTGGCACACCCGCTCGGGCGTATTCAGCACGATGGCCACGGCAAAACAGTGATACTTCCGCGCGGTCTCAATCAGCCGCTTGCGGTCCTCGGCGCGTACGTTTGTCGCATCCACCACCGTCAGATGGCCGCGCGCCAGGCGCTTTTCCAACACGTAGTAAAGAGCGTCGAAGGCATCCCTGGTCGCGCTCTGATCGGTTTCATCGCCGCTCACCAGGCCGCGGAAAAAATCTGACGACAGGATTTCGGCGGGTAGGAAGTGACGCCGCGCAAAGGTGGACTTGCCGGATCCGGAAGGCCCGATCAGCACCACCAGCGACAGGTCCGGGATCTCAATCGCCTTCATGCGGCGCCTCCGCTTGAAAGCGAAAACACGGCCATCCGGGAAGGCGCCCCGTGCTGCTCATCGGCCGGCCCCACGTCTTCGAAACTCACCTGGTAGCCGAAACGCCCGGCCACCGCGCGCGCCCACGCCGCAAACTCCGCCCGCGTCCATTCGAAGCGATGGTCGGGATGGCGCAGCCTGCCTTCCGCCAAACCCGCAAACAGCACGTTGTACTCGCGGTTGGGCGTGGTCACCACCACGTGCCGGGGCCGGGCGAAGTCGAACACCACCCGCTCCATCGCCGCCAGCCGGGGCGGGTCCAGATGCTCGATCACCTCCACCAGCGCCGCCCCGTCGAACCCGCTCAGCCTCCGGTCCCGGTACAGCAGCGAACCTTGAATCAGCAGGATGCGTTTACGCTCGCGCTCCGCCATCCGGTTCAACCGCAGACGCGACGACGCCACCTCCAGCGCCCGATGGCTGACATCCATTCCCACAATCCGCACAAACCCGCGGTCGGCCAGAAGCCGGCGCAGCAGCCGCCCTTCGCCACACCCCAGATCCACCACGCTCGCCGCTCCCAATTCCCGCAGCCGCGCGGCCACCAGGCTGATTCGCTGCGTATGCAGCGTCATCGGCCGCTCCAGTTCCCGCTCAACCGCCGCCGGCTGTTCCCCCGAATCGTCTTCCACACCGTCATCCTGCAGACGCGCGAAAGCCTCATCCACCAGCGAGGCTCTCCGTTTCAGATAACGCTGCACGATCAGGCGCCGTTCCGGGTGTCCCTGCAGCCACCCTTCTCCGTGCCGCATCAGCTTGTCCACTTCCGCCCCGGCAATGTAATAGTGCTTCTGACCGTCGAGCACGGGAAGCAGGACATAAAGATGCGACAGCGCGTCATGCACCGTCACCGAGGCGCGCAGTTGCAGCCGGCAGTAGGGGCTCTCTCCCCAATCCGGGAACTGTTCGTCCAACGTGAGTCCCGTGGCCGCAACAACGTATCCCAGCGGCTCGAACAGCCTTTTCAGGACGTCCGGCCCGCCGCGGGACCGCACCACTTCCACCGTGATTTCCAGCGGCAGCCGGGTCCCCACCAGTTCCGGCCGTTTTGCGCAGTTTCCCGCCAGCGCGGTGCCGAACACCCGTCCGAGCGCCACCGTCAGATACGAGGATGCGGCATAAGGCCGGTCATTGACGTAATCCTCAAGCTGGCGCGCACCGCGCACCAGTTCCACCGGATTGACGTCCACCACCAGGCAGGCCGTGGTGCGTTCGGACGTGGCGCAGGAATAGAACACGTGCGCCTTGCCAAACGGCAATTCCAGAGTATGCAGATTCGCCGGATTCTTGTGCAGCAGATACCCCAGATCGGTGGCTTGCTGAGCCGTACTGGTGATGGTCAACAGCACAACCACCTATCGGTGGAAGCCGGGAATCGATGTAGCCCCTCCGCTGTGGTGGTGTATACTGCCCACAATCGGAAATGCGCAACACCCTCACGCGCCGCGCCTTCACCTGCACCGCGCTCTCTGCCTCAGCGCTCGCCCAGCCGCGCCGTCCCAATGTCGTTTTCCTTCTCGCCGACGATGTGGGCTACGAGTGTTTCAGCCCGTACGGCAGCAAACAGTACGCCACTCCCGTGCTGAATCGCCTGGCCGATGGAGGCGTCAGGTTCACGCATTGCTACTCCACGCCGCTATGCACTCCCACCCGCGTGGCCCTGATGACCGGACAAAGTAACGTCCGCAATTACACCGATTTTGGCGCGCTGGCGCCCGGCCAATACACCTTCGCCCGCCTGTTCCGCGACGCCGGCTACGCCACGGCCATCGCCGGCAAGTGGCAGTTGCAGGGTGGAAGGAACGCCAAAGGGACCACGCCCGCCGAGTCCGGCTTCGACGAGTGGTGTCTTTGGAACACGCCAATCACGCGGCGCGAACGATACTGGAATCCGGCCATCGATTTGAACGGCAGGCTGAAGCCGGTGACAAAGGACGATTACGGCCCTGATCACTTTTCCGGCTACCTGCTCGACTTCATTGACCGTAACAGACAGCGGCCCTTTTTTGCCTACTATCCGATGGCGCTTACGCACGGCCCGTTTCTGCCCACGCCCGATTCCCCCGATCGGGGCTCGACGGACAATCAGAAGAACTTCGAGGACATGGTGGCCTATGCCGACAAGATCGCCGGAAGATTCGTTGACAAACTGAACCGCCTGAACCTGACTAACAACACGGTATTTATCTTTACCTCGGACAACGGCACGGCGCACGGCCTTCGTTCGACGCTAAACGGGCGGACGATTGAAGGGGACAAGGGCGCGCCTACCGACGCCGGTACGCACGTGCCGCTGATCGTCCACGCGCCCGGGATCGTGCCGGACGGGCGCGTGGACCACGACCTGATTGACCCCACGGACTTCCTGCCGACCCTGGCCGAGGCGATCGGGGCCGGACTGCCGGCCGGACGCGCCTTCGACGGGCGGAGTTTCTGGCCGCAACTGCAGGGAAAGAAGGGGCGCCCGCGCCAGACACTGTACACTTACTATTTCCCGCGCCCTTACGCGCAGTCCTTCGACACTCCCTACCAGCATCCGGAAATCCGCTTCACCCGCGATCAGCGCTACAAGCTGTACGGCGACGGGCGCTTCTATGACCTGAAAGAAGACCCAGGCGAGCTTCGTCCGGTTCGTTCCCACCCCGCCCGCGCGAAACTGCAGGCGGCGCTCGACGCCATGCCAGCACACGGAGAGCGAATCCCACGGGAGCACTGGGAGCGGTCGGCAAACGCGCAGATTCCAAAGTGGCGCTAAATGGAAAAGGGCCGGAAGCTCCTCGCCTCCGGCCCTCTCCCTCTTAAGTATGCGAGTAACTTACGGCGCGATCGCCATTGTTACGTTGGCCTGCGATGTCCGCCCGCCGATGATCACCTCCACCGGCACGGCGCTGCCCGTGGGCGCGTCCTCCGGAATGAAGAAGCTGGCGTGGCCCAGACCGTAGATCAGCGTCGGCACGGCGCCGGAGAAGATCTTCTGCGCCGGACGTCCGCCAACCCGGATCTGCACATCGTTTACCGTCGCCCGCAGCGGAGAGACCGGAGCGAGGCCGCCGGTAATTGCCGGCGGGTTCAGCAACCCTTCACCCGTGAAGTAGATCACGGCGAACTGGCCGCTGCGACGCAGCGCCGGATTGGTGGCGCTGTTCGCCGATCCATCGGCGTTGGAGATCGAGCCCTGGCCGCTGCCGGAGGCGTTGGTGGTGAAGACGCCGGGAGCCGCATCCAGTACCCTGGCCGGGAACTCGGCGCTGCGGATTCCGCGCGCCTCCACGACAATCGACGTCGAAGAGCGCGAGCCGACTTCATAAGGCACAATCGCGCTCACGAAGTTATTGAAGACATACACCAGCGGCGCCGCGATGCCGTCAAACAGCACTCGCGTGTTTGCCAGCGTTGTGGACACCGTGTTCTGCGCGGTTAACTGGAGGTTGGCGATCGCCGACGGCCCGCCCAGGTTTTCCACATCCAGCAGCACGATCATGCCAGGCGTGACACCCTGTTCGGAGTAGCTGGCCGCGTTCTGCACCCGGCGGATCGTCATCTGCGTGGACTGGCTCACCGTCAGGGTCACCGGAATCTGAAGTACCTGCACAAAGGCCACCGCGATATTGATGGACCCCTGGTAAGTGCCCGTGTTCAGGCCGGACGGATTCACGCTCACCGTGATCTGGCCAGGAGCCTGGCCCACGGTGGGTGTCACCACAAGCCAGCTCTGGCTGGTGGTCACAGAAGGTGTGGCCGTGAAGTTCACCGATCCGCTGGCCGAGGTGATCTGCACCACCTGCGACGGCGTGCTGGCGCCCTGCGCCTGGAACGAGAGGGCTGAAGGCGAAGCGGAGAACGTTCCGCCAGTGCCACCCACCACCAGGGTGACCGGAATGGTCTGGTTGACGCTGCCGGCAACCACGCTGATCTGGCCGGTGTAGGTACCCGCCGCCAATCCGGCCGGCAGTACCGACACGGTCAACGTCACCAGGTTGCTGCTGGCGCTTCCGTTGTTCGGCGAAACCAGCAGCCAATTCACCCCACCCGAGTTAATGGTGCTATTGACGCTGTAGAACGTTCCGGCAATCGTGGAGAGCGACAGTGATTGCGACGGCGCCGAGCCGTTCACGGGCGCGTTAAACGTAAGCGAGGACGGTTGAACCGCGCCGCTTCCGCCGGTGCCCACATTCAGCGTAATCGGAATCGATTGCGTCTGGCCGCCGGCAACCACATTGATCTGGCCCGTGTAGCTGCCATTGGCCAGCCCGAACGGGTTCACCGTCACCGTGAGAGAGGTTTGCGTGCCGGACGCCGTGCCGCTCGACGGAGATACGAACAGCCAGTTCGATCCGGTGGTGGTGGTGGCGGTGGCGCTGTAGAAGGCGCCCACCGCGGAATTGAGAATCAGCGACTGGGACTGTGTTCCGCCGCCCTGCACGCTGGTGAAGGTCAACGATGTGGGCGATACCAGTCCGGTGGTTCCGCCGCTTCCGCCCACAATCAGGGTGACCGGAATCGTCTGCGAGAGGCTGCCCGCCACAACCGCGATCTGTCCCGAATAAGTGCCCGCCACCAGGAAGGATGGGTTCACGTTCACCGTCAGTGAAGTCACTGAGCTGCCGGTGACTCCGTTGTTCGGCGTCACCACCAGCCAACCCGAGCCGGTGCTGGTAGTAGCCGTTGCCGTGTAGAACGTGCCGATGGTGGTCGACAGGTTCAACGTCTGCACCTGCGTGCCCCCGCCCACAGCGCTTGAGAAGGTCAGCGTGGTTGGTGAAACCAGACCGCCCGTACCGCCGCCGCTGCCAATCACTAACGTGACAGGAATCGTCTGCGTGGAACCGCCCACCGTTACGATCACCTGGCCGCTATAGGTTCCGGCCAGCAGACCCGACGGGCTGATCGTGATGTTCAGCGGGTGCTGGGAACTGCTGGTGACTCCATTGTTCGGCGAAGCGAACAGCCAGTTCTGGCCTGTCGTAGTCGTGGTGTTGGCCTGGAAGAAAGTGCCGGGCGAAGACGTGATGATCAGCGACTGGCTCTGCGTTCCGCCATCGGTGGCGGAGGTGAACGTTAGCGAGGACGGCGAGATCAGACCCGTACCGCCGCCACCCGACGTGCCTACCGTCAAGGTGACCGGGATTGTCTGGTTCAGCCCGGCGGCCGTCACGTTGATCTGGCCGGAGTAGGTTCCCGCGGCAAGCCCGAAGGCGTTCACGTTCACCGTGATGGCAGTGAGGGTACTCGACGTCACGCCGTTGGACGGAGTGACCGAAATCCAGCCTTGGCCAGTCGTGGTGGACGTCGTGATGTTGTAGAACGTGCCCGCGTTCGCCGAAAGATTCAGGAACTGCGACTGCGTGCTGCCACCCAGGATGCTGGAGAAATTCAGCGAAGACGGCGAGACAAGGCCGCCCGTCGAGCCTCCGCTGCCCACCACCAGCGTAACCGGGACTGACTGCTGCAGCCCGCCCGCCGTGATGCTGATCTGGCCGGAGTAGGTTCCCTGTGCCAGACCGAACGGATTCACCGTCACCGTCAGGGACTGGAATGTCCCCGACGTGATGCCGCCCGTGGGCGACACCGACAACCAGTTGAAGCCAGTGTTCGTGGTGGCGCTGGCGCTATAGAAAGTGTTGGCCGCCGTGTTCAGACTCAATGACTGAGACTGAGAGCCGCCATTTACGGCGCTGGTGAAGTTGAGCGAGGAGGGCGATACCACGCCGCTGGTCCCGCCCGTGCCGACATTGAAAATCACGCTCACCGATACCGGCGCCAGGTTCGTGCCCGGGAACGACACCGTCAGCGTTGTATTGTAGGTGCCCGACTGCACAACCGCCCCGTTGCCGGTCAGGTTGACCACAGCCGTGGGGTTGGTTTGACCGAACGTCGGCGAAACACTCAACCATGACACGCCCGAAGTGGTGATGCTGTATTGCGACGCAAAGCCGGGCGAAAGGGTCAGCGTCCCAAACGCCGTCCCGCCCAGCGCCGCGTTCAGCGTGATGGGATTGGGGCTCACCACGCCGCCGGTACCCGACCCGCTGCCCACCACCAGGGTCACCGGTATCACCTGGGCCTGTTGGCCGGCCAGGGTGATCGTGATCCTGCCGGTGTAGGTCCCGATGCCAAGGCCGGTGGGGTTGATGGTCGCGTTGAATGTGAACGGCTGCGTTGCCGTGACGGTTCCGCTCGACACCGGTACAATCAGCCAACTGCCGCTGCCAACCGTATCAATGGTCGTCGAAATCGTAAAGGAGCTGTTTCCGGTGATAGTGACCGAACGGAATTCGGCGAGGCTTGAACCGGCCGCCACGTTCACCGAGATCGACTGCGGGCTGATGTTGGATCCGATGGTGAGCGTCACCACCACGCTGGCCAGCAGATTAAACGTACCCGCCTGATAAATACTGATCGTCCCGGAATAGGATCCGCCGGCGAGACCTCTGGGATCCACCGCCACGTTCACCCCCAACGGCACGTTGGCCGTCAGCGTCACGCCGTTGGCCGGCGTGGTGGAAAGCCACGGCACGCCACCCGACGTGTTCACCGTGGTGGAAGACCGGATGTCGACGTTCTGGCTTGTCTGGCTGGTGACGCTAAACGCTGTGGGGAAATTCTGCACCTCGGTGGCGTTGTTCGTAGTGGCCTGTGAGAGCGCGTAGTTTAGAGCCGTGGTGGATAGACTGATGCCGCCCGTGGTTCCTCCGCCGCCCACGGTGAGTATCACGCTGACCGTTGCGAACTGGCTGCCCACGGTAACGTTCAGAGTGGCCGAATACGTTCCCTGCGCAAGGAACGAGGTGAGGGCGTTCACCGATACAGGCGTCGAAGTGGACGTGGTGGTCCCGAAGGAGGGCACCGACAACCAGCCGCTTCCATTGAAGTAGGAGATCGAGATCGAATAGCTGGTTCCCGCCGCGGCGTTGATGTTGATGGTGCCGTTGGGAACCGAACTGCTCAGGTTGAGGCTGGTGGGGGAGACCAGTGTGGTGGTGGTTCCGCCGCCACTTGATCCGGTGACCTGCAGCGTGACAGGCAGGGTCTTCGACGCCAAACCGCTGGCGCTGAAGGTCACATCCGCCGTGTAGTTGCCGTTCACCAGCGACACTCCATTGGGAGCGGTGTTGACGCTGACGGAGATGGGAGTGCCCGTGGTGCCATTGGGAGCGGTCAACCACTGCAGGGGAGTGGCCGGAAGCCCGCCCGGCGCGCTGGTATAAGTGATTGTAGTGCTGTAGTTCACCAGGGCGTTATTGCTCGCCGTCACGGTGACCGTCTGCGGATTAAACTGCGTCGAAACATGCGGGAAGAACAGGGATACCGGGTTTACCTGCAGCGATTGCGCATACGTGGGCGCAGCCAGCGCCAGGAAAACCGCCGGAATCAGAAGCCGTTGTATCGAGGAGACAGTGCGTTTCAAGAGTCACTCCTTAAACGATCAATTGTGCCAGAAAAGATGACCCGGCTGGGCGGATGCGGGTATTCCCTCGCGCCGGACAGGGGAGCCGGACGATGGTACGGGTGACGTACGAATCTGGACCGTGCCATTCCGCTCTACTATACCGAACTTTCGGGCGGCAATTCGACTGCCACATCAAAATCGGCTCATAACGCCCTGAATTGCCTGCACTTCTCCCCCTGGCGCCGCGCCCCGGTGCGTCGTTTCGACCCACTTCTGCCCCGCCCGGCCCCACAAGCCACACGGGATGGGATAGCATTTCCATGAAGGAGATTCGCCCATGCGCAATATGTCATCCCTGATTTTTCTGATCGCCGCCTCCACACTCGCGGCCCAGGCCCAACCCAAGAAGATCGTGGTCACCGGTCGCGGCATCTCCTACATGGCGGATCTCAAGGCGGTGGCGCCCGGCGTCACTTTTGTTGAAGCCAAAGAGGCCGACGCCGCCAAGGAAGCCGCCGACGCCGATGCGATTCTGGGCGTGGTAACGCCAGAGATTCTCCGTAACGCCAAGAAGTTGAAGTGGGTCCACATCTATTCGGCCGGTGTCGAACGTTACCGGTTTCCCGAATTCATCAATTCCAGCATTATGCTGACCAACGGCCGGATCATCCAGGGGCCGGAAATCGCCGATCATGCCCTGGCGCTGCTGCTGTCGCTTACGCGCGGCATTGACCGCGCCGTCATGAACCGTTCCAAGCAGGAGTGGTACAAGGGTGAGGCCAAGGCGATCGAACTGCGGGGCAAAACGGCGGTGATCATCGGTGTCGGCGGAATCGGCACGCAGATCGCCGAACGTGCCCATGCCTTCGGGATGACGGTGATCGGCGTGGATCCCCGCGACGTGCCGTTCCAGGGCGCCATCAGCCAGGTGGTGCGCCCGGACCGGCTGGACACGGTGCTGCCCAAAGCCGATGTGGTCTTCATCTCCGCCCCGCACACGCCCGAGAGCGAGAAGATGGTGGGCGAAAAGCAGTTCGAACTGATGAAACGCGGGGCTTACTTCATCGCTGTCTCCCGCGGCAAACTGTACGATACGAATGCACTGGTGAAAGCTCTCGATTCCAAACGGCTTTCGGGCGCCGGTCTGGACGTCACCGATCCGGAACCGCTGCCCAAGGGCCACCCGCTCTGGGCCTTTGACAACGTGGTGATTACGCCGCACATCGCCACCGTTTCTGACGGCGTGGGAGCGCGCTACCGCGAACTGGTGCTGGACAACGTCGCCCGCTTCGCAAAAGGGGAACCGCTGCGCAATGTCGTGGACAAACAAAAGGGCTTCTAACAGAGCGTTGCCGAAGTGAACCTGAGCCTGTTCCCCGAGGCGGCCGATTCCGGACTCGCGCCCGGCGCCATGGTCCTGCGCCAGTTCGCCTCGCCCGAAGAAGAAACGCTGCTTGCCGCCGTGGAGGCCGTCGCCGCCGCCGCGCCGTTTCGCCACATGGTGACCCCAGGCGGCTTTCGGATGTCCGTAGCGATGACCAACTGCGGTGCGGTGGGGTGGACTTCAGACCGCGCCGGTTACCGCTACACGCACACGGATCCGGAAACCGGCCGTCCATGGCCACCCATGCCGGACGCCTTTCGAGGCCTCGCCGCGCGCGCCGCCTCCGGCGCCGGCTTCCAGGACTTCGAGCCCGACGCCTGCCTGATCAACCGCTACACGCCGGGCACGAAGCTTTCCCTGCATCAGGACAAGGATGAGCGCGATTTCAGCCAACCCATCGTCTCCGTCTCGCTGGGAATTCCGGCCGTCTTCCTGTTCGGCGGCCAGCACCGCAGCGGCAAGACGATTCGGGTCCCGCTGTCGCACGGCGACGTGGTGGTGTGGGGCGGCCCCTCCAGGCTGCACTATCACGGAATCATGCCGCTGAAGGACGGCCATCATCCGCTGGTGGGGGCTTTTCGCATCAACCTGACCTTCCGCCGCGCCGCCTAGGCGTGTTACACCTTGCAGTAGATGGACATCCGCCCCTATTCCGCACAAGACAAGGCCGCCTGCCTGGCCGCGTTCGACTCCAACGTACCCCCGTTCTTCGACCCCTCCGAGCGCGCCACTTTCGAGGAATTTCTCGAAGCCATGCCCCACCCCTACTTTGTGATGGAACACGAAGGCTTGGTCGCCGGCTGTGGCGGCTACGCCATCGAATCCGATCCCACGCTCGCCAGCCTTACCTGGGGAATGGTACGCCGTGACTTGCACGGCAACGGCCTCGGCCGCTTCCTGCTAATGTTCCGCCTGCGCGAAATCGGCAGGAACCCACAGGTGAACAGGGTGCGTCTTTCCACCGCGCCCGCCGTTGTGCCTTTTTTCGAAAAGCTGGGCTTCCGCGTGGTTGCCGCCGACGGCCTGGTGGAGATGGTGAAAAAACTGGCGGTCTGCGTCTGAGCGACAATCAGAAGTTCGAATGTCCAACGTGCAGATCTTCGGTGTGAAAAACTCCCCCGCCACTCGCGCCGCTGAACGGTTTTTCAAGGAACGGAGGGTGGCCATCCAACTGGTGGATCTGAAGCAGAAGGCGATGGCCCCCGGTGAAATCCGCCGCTTCATTGACCGCTTCGGCATTGGCGCGCTGCTGGACAAGGAGGGCAAGGCCTACGAAGATGCGGGCCTGAAGTATCTCAAGGTGTCCGACGCCGCGCTGCTCGAAAAAATCGAGCGGGAACCCAGGCTCCTGCGGCTGCCCCTGGTGAGGGGCGGAAAGCTGCTGAGCATCGGCCACGACGAGGAATCGTGGAAGGCGATGGCGGCTCCTCAGGCTTGAGCGAAAACCACTTCCGCTGTCCCGGCGCCGGAGGCCACGAACGCCAGCACTGCCTCGGCCTCCCTCTCCACTTCCTTTCTGACACGGCTGGAGAGCGCGGCAAACGGCGAGACGGTCAGCGTGGCCCTGGTCTTCGCCTGATTCATTGACCACACGCCGGCTGCGAAGCCATCCACCAGAAACACCGGCAGCACCTGCAGATTCTTTGTCGCCACAAGCGGCCTGTGCGCATCGGCAATGATGCGCGTGCGATCGGCGTGGCCCAGTATGGCGCTGTCAAAGCCGGGAAGGAACCGTACGGGCGCGGGCGTATCTCCCCCCGGCCGCGGCGCATCGGGAAGGTCGAACAACTCGCGGCCCTTTTCGTCAGACAGCGTCACCAGTTGCGGGCGCAGGTTGTCAAACACCGGCTTCAGTTTCGGCAGCCCGATCCAGGCTTGCGCATCGGCCGCGGTGGCCGGGCCGAAAGCGGCCAGATAACGGAGAATCAGATCCGCTGTACGTTCTTCGCCGGGAACCGGCTGCCCCAGCCACTCGGCGGCCAGCGCAAACGTGGATTCACTTTCGCCGGGAACCATCACCAGCGGGATGCGCATGCGGGCGATATAGCCCATAGCCCTCTCGTCCAGGCCGGCGAACTCCGCCAGCAACCGGTCGCGCAGTTGTTCGAAGGTCTGCGGCGTTTGCCGGAAAGCGCGCTGCGCGGCGGCCACCACCGCCTCCACGTCCAGACTGGCGCCTCGCGATTTCACAACCGACAGCATCGCCGCCGTCAACACAGGCTGCATGGTTTGCCGGAAGGCCAGGTAATCCTCCGCCGTCACCATGTGCAGGGTGGCGCGCATCATGGTCGCGCGCACAATCCGGCGTGCTTCGAGCGCCTCCTGCAGTATCGGACTCTCAAAGCCGGCCAGCCGCGTCCAAAGCCCCAGAAACGGCGGACGGAGCTGCTGCGCCTGTAGCCCCACCAGCCTTCGCACCGCCTCCACCGGATGGAGTGGTGACCGTTCCAGCAGCATTTGCCGCGCGAGAAGGGCGCGATTCAGTTCCCGCAGTGTCATTTCAGGGCCCGGCGATTTCAGTCAGTTCCAGTTCCAGGAGTGCCCCACAATCGGTACACACCAGCGCCCCATCGGCGGCAGTGAACACCGCCGTCGATTCGCACCTGGCACACGCCACCGTGGCTTCAGTACAATCCACCGGCTCATCGGGCGGCGCCAGCCCTTTGCGAAACCCGTTCGCAAAGCGCGTCACCGGTTCGAATGTACCCTTGCAGTCCTCGCAGACATGGTTAAAGCAGCACTTCGGTTCGCAACTGTAGAACACGCTGGCGGAGCCGCAAAGCGGACAGGCCAGCTGCAGCTTTTGCGTGCTACTCAAAGAACCGCTCTCCCGGCTTGCGGTATTTGTGGGCCACGTCCTCGTCGATCTCAATGCCAAGGCCGGGCGCCTCCGGCACGCGAATCTTTCCTCTATGGATCATTGGACCCGCTGCTCCCTTTACCAGTTCATCGAAGAACGGAACGCTGGCGGCGTGCCATTCAAGCGCCAGGATATTAGGGATCGCCGCCGCCAGATGCACTCCGGCGATGGTGCCCAGCGGTCCGCTGATGTTGTGCAGCGTGAGGTTCACGTAATGCATGTCGGCGATCTCACCGATCTTGCGGCCATCCCAAAGCCCGATCTTCTGCACGTCCGGCGCCAGTACGCGCAGGCCGCCTTCGGTGATCAGCCGCTGCATGTCGGTGCGGGTGAAGTGATTTTCGCCGGTGGCGATGGGAGTGCGCGTCGCGCTCTGCACGGTGTGGAAGGCACGGATATTTTCCGGCGGAAGCGGATCTTCGAGCCACAGCAGATGATACTCTTCGATCGCCCGCGCCATTTCCACCGCCGCCTGCACGCCGTAGTTCCAATGGCAATCAAAGGCGATGCCCGTGTGCCGGCCTACGGCGTGGCGCACGGCTTCCACCAGCGTCGCGGCGAACTCGATTTCCGCGCGCGACAGATCGCGGTTGTACTCATCGGTCTCATAGGGCGTGGGCACGTCCAGATCGAACTTCAGCATCGTGAACCCGCGGCTCACCATCTGCGCCGCCCTTGCTCCATAGGCGTGCGGCGTCAGTTCCTCCTTCTGCGTAGCGTCCCAACCGTGGTGCTTCACGCTGATCTCACTTTTTCGCGCGGCGCCGGCCGCACCGCCCATCCATTGCGGCGTGCGCGGCTGCAGCAAAGGCGTGATCGATTCCAGCGCGTCGCCTCCGTGGCAATCGGCGTAGATCTGCACCTCGTCGCGATACTTGCCGCCCAGGATCTGCCATACCGGCATCTTGTGGCGCTTGCCGATGGCATCGAGCGCGGCAGCCTCGATCCCGTAAACAGCATGCAGCACCAGCCCCGGGGAACAGTAGGCCACCCGCGCTTTCATCTTGCGCAGAAAGCGGTCAATGGAGGTGATGTCCTCACCGATGAGCACCTCCCGGAATTCGCGGATGATCGCCGTCACCCCGGGCCCGCAAAACGCTTCGCCGTAGCCGGTCACCCCCGCGTCGGTTTCCAGTTTCACGATGGTCCAGTCGAAGTTCGCTTCCAGCACCGCCGTGGTAAGATTCGTGATTCGCATAGAAAAACACACGTTAGCAGGATGGGGAGGTTGAATGCGAGTTCTGGTTACGGGAGCGCAAGGCTGCATCGGCGCGTGGGTGGTTCGTGGACTGCTTCGCCGCGGCCTGGACGTGCTGATCTATGATCTCGACGCCCGCCCGGTGCGGCTTTCCCTGATCACCGGAGAGGCTGAGCGCAAAGGCCTGCGCATTGAAACCGGATCGATCGAGGACACCGCCCGCACCAAGGCGATTGTCAAGGACGAGGGCATCACTCATATCGTTCATCTGGCCGCCGTGCTGATGCCGTTCTGCCAGGCGAACCCCGTGAAAGGCGCCCTGGTGGACGTCATCGGAACCCTCAACGTCTTTGAAGGCGCGCGCGATGCGGGCCGCCCCGTCCGCGTCGTCTACGCCAGCTCATCGGCGGTCTGGGGACCCGAGGATGCTTACGAGTCGCGGGCGTTGTCAGAGGCCGACCCCACCAGACCCGCCACTCACTACGGCGTTTTCAAGCAGGCCAATGAAGGCAACGCGCGCGTCTTCTATTCGGCCAACGGCATCTCAAGCATCGGTCTGCGCCCCTGGACCGTCTACGGCGTCGGCCGCGATCTGGGACTCACCGCGGCCCCCACCACCGCCGTCAAGCAACTGGTGCAGGGCAAGCCGTTTCAGATTCCGCTCGGCGGATACATGGACTTGCAGTATGTGGAAGACGTAGCCGAGTCCTTCATCCGCTGCCTGCTGTCGGACGTGGAAGGCGCCCACGTGTTTAACCTGGCCGGTGATGTCGTGCACATGGATGAGATCGTGGCCACGCTCGAACGCCTCCGCCCCGGCGCGGCCGGGTTGATTTCGGCCAGCGGACCCCAGGTGCCGGTGGCCTACCGCATGGACGATTCCGCACTGCGCCAGGCCGTGCCGGACATTCCCAAGACGCCTCTCGAGGAAGGGCTGCGCATAACCGTGGAGATGTATGAGCGGCTGTACGCGGCAGGCAAGCTCTAACGAATCACCCATTTACCGATAGATTTTAGGGCGATTCGACTCGGGCCCCCTTCGTGTTCTATAATTCTTGAGGTACCTGCACCTTTTTTATGTCCACCATCGAAGTCAGCCCGGCCCCTTCCGAGGCCGGCCCGAATCTATACCGTGTCGTAAACGATTTCTCGATCCAGGTCGCCACCGTCAACGGCTCCGGCAGCCAGACGGCCAACAATGTCCTGATGAGATCCATCTTTCAGATGGGCATTCCCGTCTCGGGAAAGAATCTGTTCCCCTCCAACATTGCCGGATTGCCCACGTGGTTCACGATCCGCGCGAACAAGCACGGCTGGATCGGCCGCAAGAAGGAAATCGACTTCCTGGTGGCCATGAATCCGGAGACGGCGCGCGAAGACGTGCTGAAGCTGGAGGCCGGAGCGGCGGTGGTCTACGACGAGCCGCTAAAGCTGAACGAACTGCGCACGGATCTTCATTTTTATCCGGTGCCTTTCGACAAGCTGGTGGCTCCGGTGTGCCCCGAGGCCAAGCTGCGCAAACTTGTACGCAACATGATCTACGACGGCGTGGTGGGGCAGCTTCTCGACATCGATTTCGATGAGATCTACAAGGCGCTGTTCAAGCAGTTCGGCCCGAAAAAGGCGAAAGCCGCCGAGTTGAACTGGGGCGCCGTGCAGGCGGGCCGCAAGTTCGCCGCCGAAACGTTCCCCAACGCCTGCCCGTTCAAAGTGGAGCGGATGGACAAGACGGCCGGCAAGATCATCATTGATGGCAACGCCGCCGCCGTGCTTGGCTGCGTGTTTGCCGGAGTGACGGTGGTGACCTGGTATCCCATCACACCTTCCTCCTCGCTGGTGGAAACCGCCATCGGCTATCTGCGCCGGCTGCGCGTGGATAAGGAAACCGGCAAGGCGACCTATGCGGTGGTGCAGGCCGAAGACGAACTGGCGGCGGTCGGCATGGTGATCGGCGCCTCCTGGGCCGGAGCGCGAGCCATGACGTCCACCTCGGGCCCCGGCGTGTCGCTGATGGCCGAATTCGTCGGGCTGGGCTATTACGCCGACATCCCTGCGGTGATTTTCGATGTGCAGCGCGTGGGCCCCTCCACCGGTCTGCCCACCCGCACCATGCAGGGCGACGTGCTGAAGAATGCGCTGCTGTCGCACGGCGACACCCGCCATCCGCTGCTGTTCCCCTCCTCTCCCGCCGAATGCTTCGAAATGGCGATGGATGCCTTCGACCTCGCGGAAATGTTCCAGACGCCGGTGTTCGTCAACACCGACCTCGACCTGGGCATGAACAACTGGATGTCTGATCCGTTTGAGTATCCCGAACGGATGCCCAACCGCGGCAAGGTGCTGACGGCCGAAGATCTGGATAAGGTGCAGGACTTTGCCCGCTACCGCGACGTGGATGGCGATGGCGTCGCCTACCGCACGTTGCCCGGCACGCCGCACCCCAAGGCCGCCTACTTCACCCGCGGCAGCGGACACAACGAGAAGTCGCAATATACAGAGCGCGAAGACGACTACGTCAACAACGTCGACCGGCTCTCGCGGAAGTTCGAATCCATCCGTAAGCACGTGCCGGCGGCGGAAGTGGAATACAACGGCAAGGCATCCATCGGCATCGTCTGCTACGGCACTTCACGCTACGCGGTGGAGGAAAGCCGCGACCAGTTGGTGCGCGAGTATGGCGTTGAAACCAGTTATTTCCGCCTGAAGGCCTACCCGTTCACCGAAACGCTGGAGGAGTTCATTGACCGCCATGAGCGCATCTATGTCGTCGAGCAGAATCGCGACGCACAGTTGCTGGGCCTGATGCGCCTGGAACTGGAGCCCGAACGAATCATGAAGCTGCGCAGCATCCGCTACTACGGCGGAATGCCGCTCGATGCCCGCACGGTCACCACCGAATTCGCCGCTCAGGAGGGATTATGAGTACGACACTGCCGCCGCCAAAGAAAGTGAACCGCATCGGTCTGGAGGTTCTGCCCTACCGCGGAGGCAAGACCACGCTGTGCGCCGGCTGCGGACACAACTCAATCTCCGAACGTATCGTCGAGGTGTTCTACGAGCTGGGCGTGGAGCCATGGAAGGTGGCGAAGATGTCCGGCATCGGCTGTTCTTCAAAAACGCCGGCCTACTTCCTCAGCCAGTCTCACGGCTTCAACTCCGTGCATGGACGCGCGCCCGCGGTGAGTACCGGCGCACTGCTGGCCAACAGCAGCCTCATCGGCGTCGTGGTAACCGGAGACGGCGACACGGCATCCATCGGCCTGGGCCAGTACATGCACATGCTGCGCCGCAACGTGCCACTGGTTTATATCATTGAGAATAATGGCGTCTACGGGCTCACCAAGGGACAGTTTTCCGCCACCGCCGACATCGGCTCAAAGCAGAAGTCGGGGGTCATCAATGAAATGCCGCCCATTGATTGCTGCCTGATGGCGATTGAGCTGGGCGCCACCTTCGTCGCCCGCTCGTTCTCCGGCGACAAGCGCCAGTTGAGCACCATCCTGAAAGCATGCCTCTCCCACAAGGGGCTGGCCGTGGTGGATGTGATCTCACCCTGCGTCACCTTCAACGATCACGTCGGCTCCACCAAGAGCTATGCCTATGTGAAGGATCACGAAGTGGCGTTGCAGGATCTCAGCTACGTCCCTTATTACGAGGAGATCGCCGTCGAGATTGAAGACGGCGAAACCAGGGACGTGACGCTGCACGATGGCTCTCACCTGCGCCTGAAGAAACTGGCCCGCGACTACGATCCGGCGGACAAGTACGAGGCCTGCCGCATGCTGCAGCAAGCCGAGGAGAAAGGTGAAGTGCTCACGGGGATCCTCTACATGAAGCAGGGCAAGGAGACGCTCATCGACATGCTGGGCATGGTGGATGAACCGCTTGCCACGCTGCCCCCATCGCGCACCAAGCCGTCGCGGGAAGCACTCGAGATGGTAATGGAGGAGTTGCGCTAAGTTTAGCTGAGGGGCCACCGCAAGGCAGCGTCCGTCTTTCCGTGGTTCTGGTGAGCCCGCGCAATCCGCTGAACATCGGCGCGGCGGCGCGGGCCATGTCCAACTTCGGTTTCCTTGATCTGCGCCTCGTCAACGCCTACGACGTGGCCTACCGCGAAGCGAAGTCCGCTGTGGGCGCGGCCCCTGTGCTCGCATCGGCGCGCGAGTTCGCTACCGTCGCCCAGGCCGTGGCCGATTGTTCGCTGGTGGTGGGAACCACGGCGGCATCGCATCGCGAGATTCAACACCCGCTGCGGCGCCTGGAGTACGGCGCACGCCTCATCCGCAAACATCCGGGCCCGGTGGCTCTGTTATTCGGCTCGGAGAAATTCGGCCTCTCCAACGACGACATCAGCCACTGCCATTGGCTGATGCGCATCCCCTCGCGCGATGAGCACCGGTCCATGAATCTCGGCCAGGCCGTGGCCGTCAGCCTCTACGAACTCATCCGCGACCCGCGCGCGATCAAAAAGGACCCGGCCGCAAAGAAACCCGCCACCGCCGGCGATACCGGGGTTCTGGTGGACCGCCTCATCGAGGTGCTGGAAATCAGCGGTTACATGGATTCCACCGCCACCGCCGGCTCACACCGCCGCCTGCGCAGTCTGCTCACGCGGCTCAACCTCAACGCGCACGATGCCGTCGTCTGGATGGGGATCTTCCGCCAGATCCTGTGGAAGCTTCAGAACCCTTCGAACAGGTGACCCATTTTTTCTTTTTTCGTGCGCAGGTAGTCTTCGGTGGTGTGCATCGGCGGCGCCACGCACGGAACCCGTTCGGCCACGCGCACGCCGGCGTTTTCAAGGGCCAGGATCTTGTCCGGATTGTTTGACAGCAGCCTCACGCGCGAGATGCCCAGATCGCGCAGAATGCTGCCCGGCAGTTCATAGTTGCGCAGGTCGGCGTCAAAGCCCAGTTGTTCGTTCGCCTCCACCGTATCGGCGCCGCCGTCCTGCAGCGCGTATGCCCGAAGCTTATTCATCAGCCCGATGCCGCGGCCTTCCTGCATTTCGTAAATCAACACGCCGCGCCCGGCTTCTGAGATGCGCTCCATCGCCAGTTCCAACTGCGACCGGCAGTCGCATCGCAGGCTGTGGAACACATCGCCGGTAAGGCATTGCGAATGGATGCGCACCAGCGGGGGCTCACCCTCGGCGGGGTCGCCCATCACCAGCACGGCGGCCTCTTCCACTTTGCTTTGCGAATGGCCGCGGAAACCGTAGATCCGGAACGTCCCGAACCGCGTGGGGAAATTGGCTTCGGCTACCCGCTCCAGCCGGAATGTCGATGTTGCTTCCAAACTCTCTATTATAGTAACGGAGGCGCGTCCGGCGATCTTCGCCCCCTCAATGCTGCTGGAACAATATTTAGTCATTCTGTTTTTGAAGCTGGCCGTGGCCGCTTCGCTCGCCAGCATCCTCGCCCGCTTTGCGCCGTTTCAACGCATCCTTATGGCCGAGGAAAGAACGCTGGAGCAGCGGCTCTCGCTCGCCGCATTCTTTTCCCTGCTTTACGGAGTGGGCCTGTCAGCGCGCCTGCTGAGCCGCAACAGCTACCAGGCGCTCGACCTGGGACTGGAAGGCTGCCTGGTGGCGGGCATTCTCGGCGGCTACGTCTGCGGGCTGTGTTCGGGCATCCTCATCGCGCTGCCGGCTTTGTTCTCCGGCGAACTGCTGGCCATGCCGCTGCTGGCCGGCATGGGCGTGGCCGGCGGCCTGCTGCGCGACCTCGCCCCGGAAAAGGAAGACATCTGGCGCTTCTCACCGTTCCCCGACCTCAGTCTGTGGCGGCTGATGGGCGGCTGGCGCAACTGGCGGAGAACCACCTTCCACCTGGCGCTGCTTCTCACCATCCTGTTCGCCGAGTTTCTGCGCGTCAACCTCGCCCAGTCTTTCGGATCTAAATATCTTTATCACCTGTTCCCGGCCGAACCGGCGCAGCACCCCATGCTGGTGGCGGCCCTGTTCGCCACCACCGTGTTTGCCGTCGCTCTTCCGCTTAAGGTTTGGAACAACACGCGCACTGAGCGTATGCTGGAGGCCCAGCGCGCGCTGCTCACCGAGGCGCGGCTGAAAGCGCTTACCAGCCAGATCAACCCCCACTTCCTGTTTAATACGTTGAACTCGGTTTCCACACTCATCCGCATCAACCCGGACCAGGCGCGTACGATGGTCTACAAACTGTCGAGCATCCTGCGGCGGCTGCTGAAAAAGCAGGAAAGCCTCACTCCGCTGCGCGAAGAGCTGTCGTTTATCGATGACTACCTGGCGATTGAGCTGGTGCGATTCGGGGACAAATTGAAGTTCCAGAAAGATATCGAGCCAGCCAGCCTGGACCTTCTGGTGCCCAGCATGCTGCTGCAGCCGCTGGTGGAAAACAGCATCAAGCACGGACTGAGCCGCAGAGTGGAAGGCGGGCTGATCCGCATCAGCTCCCACGCCAGCCGCCGCGCTCTCAGCCTCATCGTCGAAGACGACGGCGACGGGATTCCCGAGGAGCGCCTCAAGAATTTATTCGATCAGGGCATCGGCGTCAGCAACGTGAATGAGCGCCTGAAGGTGCTTTATGGCAACGATTTCCGCTTTTCCGTCATCAGCCGGCCCGGGGGCGGAACGCGCACGGAAATCGAAATTCCGCAGGCCGCCTCTCCCCACACAGCAGCGCCACCACAACAAATGGCATAATGCTGAATTGCGCCTCGCATGCAGACACTGTTGAACCAAACCGCACTGAACGGGTCATTCCAGGACCGCCGCCTGCCTGTGACCATCGCCGCGCGCACGCGCCGCGTCTACGACATGGTGGCCGGCGTCTACCCGTTGTCCACGAGGTTCTTTCATTCGAAAGCACATCGTTGCGCGCTCGAGGACGCGGGCATCCGCAACGGCATGCGCGTGCTTGAGGTGGCCACCGGATCGGGAGAGATGTTCCGTCGCCTGGTGAACGCAAATCGCGCGGGCACCACCGTGGGGCTGGACCTGTCGCCGAACATGGCCGCCAAGACCCAGCGCGACGTCAGAAAGGATTTTCCCGACGCCGAAGCGCGCTGCCAGGCCGTGGACGCCCGTTATCTCCCCTTCCGTGACAATGCCTTTGACGCCGTTATTTCCTGCTATCTGCTGGAACTGCTGTCAACCGACGACATCCATCGCACACTGGGCGAGATGGGCCGCGTGCTGCGCCCCAGCGGAAGCCTGACGCTTGTACTGATCGGGCAGAACACGGATTTGTTCAACCGCGCCTACAAGGTAGCTTCAACGATCGTTCCCGCTTTCTGGGGAAGCCAGATCGAACGGCGCGTGCCGGAATTCCTCGCCCACCATGGCATGCGCGTGCATTCGGACCGCGTTGTTCGTCAGACAGGGTATCCTTCCCGCATCCTCACTGCCCGCAAGCACTGGTAATTTCTCACCGCGCTCAAGGAAGCCGTCCGAGGATCGATAAGATTCCTTGACGACATTCTGGAGGCGGAGAGGTTACGGTGTTTAGCAATCTGATTCAGTTGAATAGTCTACGAACGAAGCTTGTAGCGAGCTTCAGTCTGCTGAGCGTCTTTTCGCTGGGAACCGCTGCGTGGCTCGGCTACCGGCAGGTCTATAGCGGGTCCATTCAATCGGCTGGCGAATCCATGCAGGCAACAGCCGTCAATCTGATGGACAAGGTGGACCGGAACCTGTTCGAACGCTACGGGGACGTGCAGGCGTTCGCCTTCCATCCCTCTGCCAAAGCAGCGGGGCGTGACGTCACCGCCGCGATGGACTTTTTTGTGAAAGCGTATGGCATTTACGATCTGATGATCGTCGCCGACATCAACGGCAGGATCGTGGCCGTCAATTCGGTCAACGCCAGCGGTGCGCCGCTCCCGGCGGCTTCCCTGATTGGCCGCAGCGTGCGGGGCGAACCGTGGTTTGAGGAGTCGATCAGCGGCAAGATCCGCCCCGGCGAGTCTTATCACTCCGAACTGGTTGCCGATCCGTTGGTGGCGCCCCTCACCGGAGACAAGGGACTGGTCATCAACTTCGCCGCTCCGGTCTACGGGGCGGATGGAAAGCCGATGCGCGTCTGGTCCAACCGCGCTTCGTGGAAACGGATTGTCGGTGAGATCACGGGTCAGACACGGGCGGCGCTCCGGGCCGGATCGCTGAAATCAGCGGGAATCGCCGTGCTGGCGAAAAACGGCCTGTTGCTCGAAGACGCCGACAATCCCGCCGTCCTGGAGGCGAATCTAAGCCACCTTGCCTCGGCCAAGGCGTTGCAGCAGGGCAGGACCTCCGGATTTAACCTGGAACAGGGAATGCGGGGAGCGGGCGAGCAACTCACCGGCTTTGCCGCCCAAAAGGGATTCTCCACATACAAGGGACAAGAGTGGGCGGTTCTCGTCAGGGGCGACGTTTCAGAGTTGACTGCGGGCGCTTCCAAGGCCGGAATGCTGATTCTCATCGCGGGGCTTTTGCTGGCCATCGTCAGCGGCATGGCCGCGGCCTGGCTGGCCGGCAAGGTTACGACGCCCATCACCAGCCTCGCCGGCCTTCTCGAGCGTGTCGGCGCCGGCGATTTGACCACTCACTTCGAGGTCAATTCCAACGACGAAGTGGGACGCGTGGGGGCCGCCTTCAATCAGATGATCGCCGGCATCCGGAACATGCTGGAATCCATACGGCAGAATGGCGGCGAGATGCTGCAGTCGGGTGACCGGCTCAGCAGCATCAGTGACAAAATGGCGCAGAACGCGGATCTGTTCGCCGCTCAGGCCAATGCCGTGTCGGCCGCGGGCGAAGAAATCCTGGTCAGTATCCAGCAGGTGGCCGGTGGGTCAGAGGAAATGCTTGCCGCCATCCGCGAGATCTCGCGCAACACCCAGGAAGCCTCGCGCGTCGCCCAGCAGGCCGTTACCCGCGCCAACGCCACCCATGAGACCGTGGAGAAGCTGAGCAACTCGTCGGCCGAAATCGGCAAGGTCCTGCAGCTTATCACCTCGATTGCCGAGCAGACCAACCTGCTGGCGCTCAACGCGACCATCGAAGCGGCCCGTGCCGGTGAAACCGGCAAAGGATTCGCCGTCGTCGCCAACGAAGTGAAGACGCTTGCCAAACAGACGGCTGAGGCCACAAGCGAGATTGCCCGGCGTATCCAGGCGATTCAGGACGACAGCCGGGGCGCGGTGCATGCCATAGGCGAGATCCGCACCGTCATTAGCAGCATCAACGACATTTCCAATGTCATCGCCGCGGCAATGGAGGAGCAGACAGCCACCACCACCGAAATCGGACGCAGCCTCGACGAAGCCTCCCGCGGTGTCGCCGAAGTCACACGGAATATCACCAGTGTCGCTGAAGCGGCGCAATCCACCTCAGCCGATGTCACCCACACGCGCCAGGCCTCGGAGGATGTCACACGGGTGGCGCGCGTCCTCGAAAGCGAGGTTGCGAGGTTCCAACTCCAATAGAAACGCGGTAATCGCCGAAACGACTTTGCCTCAGGCGCCGTCCTGTTGACTAGCCACAACAGGCGGCGCCCGTGCACGCCCGCTGGGCTACAATCGTAAGCGAGGCTTTCTCTATGGTATTGCGCCAGTTGTTCAGAACGTCCCTCCCTGTGCTGGTCCTGGCGATTCCCGTGTTAGCACAGGATCCGCCGGCGCTGGCCAATCCACCCCGGGAAAAAACGCGGGATTACCAGGTGGAGACCGGCACCAGGATCCCACTCAGCCTGATCAACAGTGTCAGTTCCAAGAATGCGGCCCAGGGCGATCGCGTCTATCTCGAAACCGCTTTCCCCATCGTCGGCGAGGGCCGCATCCTCATTCCCCCGGGCAGCTACGTGGCCGGAACCGTCACCCAGGTCAAACGCGCCGGGCGCATCAAAGGAAAGGCGGAGTTGTTCATCCGCTTCGATTCGCTCACCCTCCCAAACGGCGTGACGCGCGATTTCCGCGCCCGCGTCAGCGGCATGGACGGACAGTCCGGCCAAACTCTCGATCGCCAGGAGGGCAAGATCATCGGCGAAGGTAATAAGGGGGGCGACGCGCGTTCGGTAGGCGAAACCGCCGTCACCGGCACATGGATCGGTACGGTGGCTGGCAGTGCGGCCGGCAGACCCGGCATGGGCGCTGGCATCGGCGCGGCGGCCGGCGCGGCCGCCGGCATGGTCGGTGTTCTGCTGTCCCGCGGACCGGAGGCGGTGCTGCCCAAAGGCACCACCGTCGAAATGGTATTGGACCGTCCTCTTCTTTTTGGGGAAGGGGAACTCGATTTCGGGTACGCCCCCAGGAAGTCGTATTCCCAGCCGGTGGCCGCGCCGGCTCAGGAAAGCAAAAGTGGTGGATTGGGTAGACGGCGCATCGGCCAGATCCCCTGAATCCCTCTAAGCCCGGCCCCTTTCGGGCGAATCTCTTAGGTTCTCCCAGCAGACGAATAGGGGTTCCTGCTTAGGATACTCCCGGGGGAGACCGGTTTTTGCCCGTCCGCCCTATTTCCTCCTATCCGATAGGCCGATTAACTCGTTGCGTAGGCCATGGATACCGGCTTTTCAGAACTTCAAATCTTCATCAGCCTGGTGGTCGTACTGGGAACTGCCTTCGTGGCCCTGGTCGTCGACTACCTGAAAGGCAACAACGAGCGGCTCCGCGAGTACAACGTCGAGTTGCGCACCCGTAGAGAGGAGCAGGACAGGTACCGCCCTCTGGAGGCCGTACAGTGGCTGCAGAACCTCCTGGTCAGGCAGCGTGAGTTCAGTACGGCGGGAGCGCCGGCCCGTAGGGTCGCGCCGGCGCCGGCGTCTTCACCTGCCCCGGTTCGCCAGCAGCCGGCGGCTGCAACCGTAGCCAAGCCCGCCGCCCGGAGCGCCGTAAAACCTCCTTCAACGGCCAGGCCTCAGAACGGTTCCCGGCCTGATCCGGCGCCGCCGGCTTCCATCGCGTTGCCCAAGGCGCCACCCAAGCCCGCACCCGAGCCCTCTGCGGCGCCTGCCGCGGCTGAGGAGCATCCCTGGCGCCATCCGGAGCCGCTTGCTTCCGTTGTTCCTCCCGATCCGTCTCTGTTTGAACCCGAACCCCCTGTTTTCGCCGGCGAAGAGGAGACAGGCTCGCCGACGGCGCCCGAGGTGGATCATCCCGCCCCGGCCGCCGCCCTCGCACTGGCTTCTATGTCCGAACAGGTGGCAGACACCGGACACTCCGCCGTAAGTCTTCTTGATTCGCTGCCCAAGCCCGATTGGCTGGCCCAGGAGCAGACAGTGAGCGCCGTGGCGCAGGAGCAGGCCGCGACACCGGCTCTCGAAAGCCCGGCCGCGCCCGAGCCTCAACCGGCGCCCGTTGCCGAGCCGGTGGCCGCCGGTGGTTGGAACGCCGCTGGCGCCGATTCCGAACAAGCGCCCCGGCGGCTTTCCCGCTGGGCCTCGGGAGCCCGGAAAGCTCAGATGACAATGCCCGAAGAGCCGCTCATCGAGCCGGAGCCCCCTCGAGCGGCCGAACCCCAGTCGAAGTCCGAACCTCAGTCCAAATCCGAACCGCCAGCCAAGGAAGAACCGCCGGCCAAAGAAGAGGATTTCTGGACCTATCGCGGCTTGCTGGACCGTGTCGTCGCCGAACAGGCGGGCGATGCTCCCCGCGCCGCCGAGCCGGTCCGTGTCGAAGAGGCACTGCCCCCGCCGCGCAGCATTGAAGATCCGGCGCCGAGAGAGCCGCTCAGCAGGTGGGCTTCCCGCCTCCAGGTCAACCGTGACCGCCTGAAGGACCGCGCGGGTGAAAGCAGCCGTGTCGTTCCCACCTGGGTGGACCGGGCGCTGGAGAAGGAGGAAACCGAAGTCCTCAAAGAGGTGGCGCCGGTTGTCCAGGCCCGCGAACCCGAACCCCCCGCCCAGACTCCGGAGCCAGCCGCCGAAATCGTTTCTCTGCCGGAACCGGAGCCCATTTCAGAACCCGAGAGTATTCCGGAGCCCGAAGCCGCCCCCGTCTTGGACTCCCCCGTTTTGGACTCCCCCGTCTTGGTCTTCGAAGAGCCGGCCACTCCCCAGACCGGCGAAGCTCCCTGGGAACCGCCCGCAATCGCTGAACTCGTCCACGAGTCAGAGGACCACGAGGCGGACGATCGGCTTGCTTCCCCCACCGAAGCCGGCACACCAGCGAATCCGGAACCCGTGGATTTCGAACTGCCTGTGGACGCTGATCCGGATCCTTCCGAGCCGGTACTGCCGGCAGTTGCCGAACCCGCTCCGTTGACCGAAGCGCGGGCCGAGGAAGAAACCGAAGCCTTGGAGGAGTTAGCAGAAGAGGCATTGGGAGAGGTAGCGGAAGAGGTTGTAGCAGAAACGCCGGAACTGGAGACGGCCGAACCTGCCGTGGCCCCCTCCCCGGAACCGTTCCTCCAGCCGCCGTCCGGCGATGAGGTGCCCGCCGGCTATCACGACCGCGGCGTTCTCACCTCGCTGATGCAGAGCAGTGAGCTGATCAATGGCGTCCTGGTCGCCATCGGCATCAACGACTACCAGCGCAACGTGGAAACCATGGGCAGGCAGGCAATGCAGGACCTGATGCTCTCGGTTGAGGAGATGGTGCAGGGGCTGCTGCGCCCTGAAGATTTCGCATGCCGGTCCAACGACGATGAGTTCATTCTGTTCTTCCCCGGCGAAACCGGCGCCGCCGCTCAACGAAGGCTTACCACCATTTCCGAACGGCTGTGGAACTTCCAACTCCGTTCACTGAGCAGCTTCTCCGTCCTGTTCAGTTGGGGAGCGGTGGAGACACAGGGTGAAACGCTGGCCGACGCCGTGGCCTCGGCAAGTGAGCGCATGTATCAGACCAAACGCAACCGCCGCGCCTCCGAGCAGCGCCGGAAACTGGCCGTGAATCTGTAAGCCGAACGTCAGAATGACGCGAACCGGAAGGCATTTGCGTAAAAATTACGGACGGCGTGCGGCATATGCCATCGATCGCACCGGCATATTCCCCTAAGTGATACAAACAACTCGTTTGGCATCCCCCGTGCCCATCATAACGGCGGGAGGGCAAATGAAGAAGCTGATACTACTCACCTTTGCCGCTTGTTTCATGTTGTTCACGCCGGCCCAGGCCGCCGCGGGCAGCACCTTTACCGGAACGTTGATCGATGCGGACTGCCGGGCGGCCAACGCCACCGCCAAATGCGATGTGACTGAGGCGACTAAGTCCTTCGGTCTCGTCGCCTCCGACGGTAAGTTCGTGAAGCTTGACGACGCGGGTAACATCAAAGTCGACGCCGCGATCAAGTCATCGTCCGCCAAGCCGGGCGAGAAGAAAGCATCGATTACTGGAGAAATGAAGAACGATTCTCTCAGCGTCGAATCGGTGCGGATACTCTGACCTTGGTACGGACCGGAAGGGCGGCGTCATAACCGCCCTTCTTATTCGAGCGACAGCCATCCCACGCGATGACGGAACCACGTACAGCCGACAACCACCGTACAGCAAAGGAAATAGAGCAGGTGCAGCGGAATCGCCCCCAGCGCGAACCCCGCGCTGCGCTTGAGCACCAGAAACCCGAAGAAACCCCGATGAAGCCATACCACCGCGGTGATCACCGCAAGCGCCGCCGCCCAGAACCCGGGAACCGCCAGACCCGCCACGGCCAAGGCAAACGCCATGATCAACAGCACCCCACTGGCCGGTTCCGGCGGATTCGTCATCCCGGCCTGAAACATGCCCGCCAGCGTCCAGACCTTCCGGGTCTGCACCTGAATCGCTGGATCCAACCGCAGCTTTCCGGATTGAGACAGCCGCAACCCAAAATCACACCTCACACCCGCGTCGAATCCACCCAACCGCTCAAACGCCTCCCGCCGGATGGCCCCGCACCCGGTCCAGAACCCTCCCGCCTTCGCGCCTGCCGTCTGGTGCATGTAATGGTGCAACAGGTTGCGGAATTGCGACACGAAGGAGGCGTCGGCTGGCCGGTCATCGCAGCACCCCGATACCGCGTCCACCGCCGGATCCCGAAATGCCTCCTCAATCCGCTCAATCGTATCGGCATGAAGCGCCACATCGGCATCTACGAACAGAAATACGCTGCCCCGCGCCGCCTTGGCCCCGACATTGCGCGCCTGGGCCAAACCGCGGCTGGTTCCGCACTCAATTACCCTCACGGGAAACTGGCGCGCCACCCGCGCCGAATCGTCCGACGAACCGTCGTCCACCACGATCGCTTCCACGCCTCCCCGCCCTTCGCATAGGTGCGGCTCGATCGATTTCAGGCACGCCCGCAAGTGGGCGGCCGAGTCTTTGACGGGCACAATGATGCTCAGCATTCGAAAGGAAACGACGATACTACCACTCCGCCGGCCTTAGATGCACCTCTACCGGGTCCCCGGTACTGTCCGATTCCCTAAATTTCGAGGGTCTCCTGAAAAACGTTGCGCATTTGCGGGTACCGTGATACGCTCTTTATCTACCCCGCAAGTGGGGTGGTCTAGACCGTAGCGTCATCATCGATCATCTCCGAAAATCTGGTTCCTCCATCACCTGGACACGGCGGCTTGACGGAAGCCGCCGTATTTTTTCGCCCTACATGACGCTCAGCGGATCACCCGTCCGTTTTTGCCAGCCCATCATTTTTGCCCGCATTTCCCGCACCCGGGCCGCGTATTCCGGACGCCCCGCCAGATCCTTGCTCTCCCAGGGATCACGCCCAATGTGGAACAATTGCGTGCGCTGCTCTCCCCCCACCGCATAATGGATCAGCTTCCACTCCCTTGTGCGCACCGCACGCTGGAAATTTCTGTAGGCGAAGAACATCGATTCCCGCAACCGCTCGGCCGGATCCCGCAGCGCCGGCGCCAGACTCAACCCGTCCACCGTATCGGGCACTTCCAATCCCGCCCACTCGCACACCGTGGGAAACAGGTCGAACAGGTAGGCAAACGCCCCGCTTCGCTTTCCCTTCGCAATGCCCGGACCGGAAATCACCAGCGGCACACGCACGGAATGGTCATAGACGTTCTGCTTGCCGAACAGACCATGCTGGCCCACCGCCAACCCGTTGTCGCCCGCCAAGATGACGTAGGTATTCCCCGCCGCCGGACTCCGCTCCACCGCATCAAGAACTCTCCCGATCTGCGCATCCACCTCCGACACCATAGCGTAGTAGGCCGCCATATGCTCCCTCACCACCTCGGGCGTCCGCGGAAAAGGCGCCAGCAGTTCATCCCTCACCTTCAGTTCCCCATTGTCGAAGGGATGCTGCGGGAGGAAATTCGCCGGCAGCGTGATGCGGGCCGGATCGTACAATTTGCGGAACCGCTCGGCCGCCATGCGCGGATCGTGTGGCGAGGTGTAGGCGCAGTAAAGCAGAAATGGATCGCCGCCCTTGTGCCGCTCCAGAAAGTCCACGGCGCTATCGGTGAACATCTCGCTCGAAAAACGCGGCCCCTTGCGGATGCGGTCTTTCGGATAGGCGCCTGTGGGATCGAAGTCCTGCACCGGCATCTGAAGCTGATCCCCCATGCCTCCGAAGAAGATGTTTCCGCCCCCGCCAAAGCATCGCGAAAAAAGCCGCGGCCCGTTGTGCCACTTGCCGGTGGCGAATGTGGCGTACCCGTTCTGGCGCAGCAACTCGGGCATCAGGTGGAAGGGGCCCGGGGGCGCCTTCTCGCCCGGCGTGCTGCCGGTGTTGCGCGCGGCCCGGAACAGCGATTGCCCCGTCATCAGCATCGCGCGGCTGGGCATGCACACGGCCCCCTGCGTGCCGCCCATGATGGCGGCATTGGTGAAGGCCACGCCGCCCCGCACCAGCCGGTCCATGTTGGGCGTGTGAATCTCGTTGTTGCCCAGCGCCCGGATGGTGTCAAAGCGCTGGTCGTCGGTGAACAGAATCACAAAATTGGGCCGCTTCTGTCCCGTCCTCTGGGCCGCCGCCGGCAAGGCGCCAAGCCCCGTCAAGAACTCTCGTCGATTGAACATGCGTCCCCCGAATTCTATCGCACACCACCGGCGCCCCGGGCCCGTTCGATATTACATTTCTTTACAGTCCCACACCTTCCCGAAGCGCCCAGCCGCTGGTACCATTCCATCTAGGCGGATAAATCATGAGCGTCTTGCTGGCAACCGGGGAACTTCTGATCGAGGATACATCGCTGATGTTGCGCGTCAAGGAAGTGGACGATCACCAGGCCTTCGAAATGCTTGTACGGCGCCACCGCAAAGCCATCGTCAACTTCATCTTCCGCATGGTGCAGAATCAGCCGGTGGCCGAGGAACTGGCTCAGGACGTCTTCCTTCGCGTCTACGAAGTCCGCCACGGCTACATCGCCTCGGCGCGCTTCAGCACCTGGCTCTATACCCTGGCCACCAACCACACGCTGAAGTGGATTCGCGACAATCGCAAGCGCAACGGCCATCTCAGCCTCGACGCGCCAGCGGCCAACGGCATGCAGCGCCAGATTCCGGACGGGTGCGCGGGCATCGATGCCCGTCTGGTGAAGGAATCCGAGCAGCGCCGGGTCCGCTCCGCCCTGGCGCAGTTGCCCGCCCGGCAGCGCGCCGTGGTGGTGATGCACAAGTATGAGAACCGCCGCTATGAGGAGATTGCCGCCGCTCTCGGCACCACCGTGCCCGCCATTAAGTCACTTGCTTTCCGGGCTTACCACCAACTAAGGGCGTCGATTGACGGCGCAAACGAGGCGGCTTAGTTCAGTGCGCCCGCAGCGCTAACTGCGGCGCGGGCTCGAAACAAGCTTGCGCCGCCGCTCTACAATGGCGGCAACTGGCGCTTCATCTCCGCCACCACTTCTTCAAATTTTCGTCGCGCCACGCTGCTGCGTTCCCCTCGGGACCATGATTCGAGTTTGTTGACAACACTACGGTCCTTGACCCGGATTAAAGCCTTTGCGATGTCCAATCGAAGCGGCCAGAGCGCGGGCTCGGCGGATTCGTCGAACGCCCGCAGAAGCTCCTGTTTGTTTCCCTCTGCGTCAATCTGGCCCAATGCCCTCGCGGCGTACCTCCGGACGTTGTCGCGCAGACTCTTGTCGTGTAGAACCGAGCGTATCAGTGGAATGGCCCGCTTCTCGCCAAGT
>JANRLE010000037.1:0-19758 GCA_033762895.1 Bryobacteraceae bacterium
GGGCAGGATACGCAGGAAGATATCGGGCTGCGGAATGTCCCGCGGTCCCATCTTCCATGTGCCATCGTTTCCTGCTTCGCAACCGGGGGTTTGGCTCTGGTACACGGCAACCCAACCGCTCAGGCTGTTGTGGAACGTGGAATGGGGGAGGGCTACGGGAGAGGCCATGAAGACGATTCCATTGATGAGTTCAGCCTGCCGCAGTTCCGGCATCGCGTCCCAACGGCGCAGGAACTCAGCGGCGTCGAGGCTGTCGCCCTCGTGCAGGGGCGGTGGAACTGCGACCGCCAGGCTGGACATAGCTTCAGCAACAGAATAGCATCAGGTCACATCGGCCCGCGGCCAGCCGGATGCACGCCCGGACTTCCAATTCCGGTTGATGGGATCTCGAGCCTCGTAATCCTCGCGGCGACGTCTCCGCCTTTGACCCACTCAATCGCTTCGCGCACGCTGGCCGCAATGACTCCCGCCTGACCCGGCGCCGGCGGCACCCACGGCAGCCAGATCCAACTTACTCAATCACCGCCTTCCCAATCTCCAGCCGCCGCTTCGGCGTTTCCCCATCCACTTCCTCCTTCTCAAACGCATCCAGCACTTCCATTCCCTCAATGATGCGGCCGAAAGCCGAGTACTTCCCGTCAAGATGCGGCGCCGCGCCCAGCATCAGAAAGAACGAAGTATCGGCGGAATCAGGATCATCCCCGCGCGCCATTGACACAATCCCGCGCACGTGCTGGACATCGGCGCGGAACTCACCCTTCAGCGTGCGCACCCAGCGGTCGGCGGCGTGGGTGGCGCCTGACGTCCGCCCGTCCCCCATGCCGCCCTGCACCACGAAGCCTTTGTTCAGCCGGTGAAACGCGGTGCCGTCCAGCCACCCCGTCGCCGCCAGTTTCAGGAAATTGCGGCAGTGTTCCGGCGCCCAGTCCGGCTGTAACTGGATGCGGATGGCGCCCAGGGTGGTTGCGAGCCTCACCACCCGGCCCAACTCGCCCGCCGCGGCGGTGAGAAACGGCTCCCGCTTCTTCGGCTCAATCGTGATGCGGACAATGCGCACGGGCTCATTGGCGATGGCGTTGCCATCCGTGGGCGCCATGGAGATCTTCTCCACAACCTCCATCCCCTCGGTGACTCTTCCGAAAGCGGAGTACTTCCCGTCGAGCGGGGGCTGGGGAGAAACGCAGACAAAGAACTGGCTGCCGTCGCTATCGGGCTTATCGGGGATGCGCACGGTGGAGACCGTGCCGCGCTCATGCTTGAGGTCACTGTACTCGCCGGCCATCAGGTTAAGGCCGCCGGTGCCCCAGCGGGCCCTGGGGATTTTGGGGTCCTTGAGCAGCGGATCGCCGCCCTGAATGATGCCGCGCGCCACCATCCGGAAGAACGCTCCGCCGTCGTAGTCGCCCTGCCGGGCAAGCTTCAGGAAGTGGGCAACATGTTTGGGCGCTTTGTCGGGCGCAAATTCGAAACGGAACGTGCCCAGCGAGGTTTCGACAACGGCTTCCAGGTCCGCGGCGCTGTCCTGTTGCGCCCGGCCCGGCTGTGCAAAGACAAGCGCCCCAGTCAGCAGGAAGAGGATCGGTAACATGTCCGGGCTTCGATTATAACGCTTACCACTTCCTTGCCAAATGCTTACCGTTCCCTGCCAGGATGTTCCGCCGTCCCGCCCTACACTACCAGTCATGCACTTCGTCTTCGTCGCTCTCCTGCTCGCCGGCGCAGCCACTGCCGGCACTCATGAACTCAGCGGTCCCGGCTGGTCGGCGCACCTGACGCTGGCGTCCCGCACCCTGCGATTTGGCCAGGTTTCGGTGGGAATGGAAATCGCCGGCGCAAGGCAGACGCCGTCGCTCTCGGAGCTGCCGGGGCGCATCCGGTACTCGGAGATCTATGACGGCATCCATCTCGACTTCTACCGCGCGGGCAGCGAGTTGGAATATGACTTTGTTGTCGCGCCTGGCGCCGATCCCTCCCTTATCGCCATGGAGTTCCCGGGCTTCGCATTGTCAATCGATGAGCGGGGCGAACTGGTGATGACGACGGCGCGCGGCGAAGTGCGCCACCGCGCGCCCGTATCCTACCAGAGCACGGGCGGAAGGATTCACCCGGTGGCCAGCCGTTTCCGGCTGCGCGGTAAGCAGGTGAGCTTCGAGATCGGATCCTATGACCGCGCGGCGCCGCTGGTGATCGATCCCGTGCTGACGCAGCGTTTCGTTGCCGGCAATCCGTTTGAGGCCACCTTCTCGGTCGTGCGGGATTCGGCCGGCAACTCCTACTTTGCCGGCTTCTCCGTGCCCGGCCACCAATCGGTGTTGCGCAAGGTGAGCCCCACCGGCACGCTGCTCTCGGCAACGATCCTGCCGGTTGACAACGGCGCTCCCGGTTCGCTGTCGTCTGTCGGCGAGATCCACATTGCCGTTGATGCCGCGCAGAACATCTACGGAGGGGCTCAATCGAAATCATGTCCGGCGAATGCGACAACGATCATCGGCGCCATCCAGAATCCCACCGCCTTCCTGTTGATCTTCAAGCTGCACCCTGACGCGGCCACCTTCAGCTACCTGACCTGCGTGCGATTTGACCGCAACAACAGCAAGATCAACGGCATCACCTTCGACGACGCGGGCAACGCCTATGTTGTAGGCACTTCGGACGCCACCATTTTCCCCGTCACCTCGACCTTCGGTCCCATCCTGACGGGGCTGAACCAAGGCTTCCTCACCAAGGTGAACGCTACCGGGCAATCGTTTCCGTTCTCCATCCTGTTCGGCTCCGGCACGGAGGCAACTTCGGTGTTTCGCGACGTTGTGGGGAACCTCTTTGTGGGTGGCGTGACGGGACCGGATTTTCAGACCGTCAGTCCGCTGCAGGCTGCCTACGGTGGAGGCGCGACGGATGGCTTCCTGATGAAAGTGCGGCCCGACGGGCTGCAGGTATTGAATGCGACATTTCTGGGCGGTGCAGGGGCGGATGCGGTGCGCGCGGTGACGGTGGATGGCAGCGGCCAGGTGAACGTGGGGGGCGAGACGGAATCGGCCGGCTTCCCGATTCTCGGTCCCCTCAGCGTGGCCTGCGTCTCCACCGATGGGTTTGTGGCGCGCTACAACGCCGCGCTCAACGGCCTGTCATATTCCACATGCTTTCCGGGCTCGGAACAGGCGAAGATCAGGAAACTCGCTCAAGGGTTGAGTGCCGGGGTGATCTATGCCGCGGGCCAGACCTTCGGCGGCGGACTGCTGGCGATGAAACTCGATAACAGCGGCACGGTATTGTTTTCGTCGGTACAACCCCCCCTGAATCCGGCGGGACTGTTCGCCGTCAGCGGCGGCTTCATCACCGGCGGGACGGAAGGATTTCCGGAAAGGCCGGCGCTCTGGACCTTCCAGGAACGGGCAGACCTGGGAGTCACCGTCAATTCCAACTCAGCCACCATCACCAACAGCGGGCCGGATGGGGCCACGGGTACGGTCCTTACCGTCAGCGTCGTCACCGGAACAATTCAGACACAGGACCCGCGGTGCGGAGTCTCCAGCGCCGGACGCCGCCTGTCGTGCAAGGTGGGCAACGTGGGTGTGGGCGAGGTGGTGGTGGTCAACTTCACGTCCACGGGAGCGCCGACGGCGGTGGTTCAATCCCAGGTGTTTGATCCGCACGTGTCGAACAACCAGACCCGGCCTTGACCGGGCGGGCGGTTGGCGCGGGCGTTAGGCCGCCGTCAAGAGAACGGGCCGCCCCCGCGTAATCACGATGGTGTGTTCGTAATGGGCCGAAAGGCTGCCGTCGGCGGTCACGATGGTCCAGCCATCTGTTGCAAGCAGGCCCTTGCCGGAACCGGCGGCGATGATCGGCTCGATTGTGATGACCAACCCCTCGGTGAGGCGGGTGCGCGCGCGCGGATCGTTGTAATTGGGCACTTGCGGTTCTTCGTGAATGGTGCGGCCCACGCCGTGGCCGCACAGTTCGCGAATCACCTGGAAGCCGCGGCGCTTTGTTTCCTTCTCCACAACGCGGCCGATCTCGCGCACGCGGTTGCCTGGCCGGGCGGCATCCAGGGCCTGATGAAACGCATACTCGGCGCAGGATGCCAGCGCCTGGGCGGTGGCGCTCGCCTCACCTACTGCCACCGTGATCGCGGCATCGGCGTGAAAGCCGTCTCTTTCCGCCACCAGGTCAAGCTTCACCAGGTCGCCGCGCCGCAGCACGCGGCTGCCGGGGATACCGTGAATCGCCTCGTCATTCACGCTGATACAGAGCGCGCCGGGGAATCCGTAGACCTTCGGCGGCGCCGACTGGGCGCCATGTTCCTTCAACACCGCCGCGCCGATATCGTCCAGTTCCTTCGTTGTGATGCCCGGACGCACCGCATCGGCCGTGGTATCCAGCGCCTTGCGCACGATTTTTCCGATCAGGCGCAGCTTCGTAAATTGCGCCTCACTCTGGATGGACATACCCGGCATTCTGTCATATTCTCGAAGGGCATGGAACGACGCACCTTCACTCAACTGGCGGCACTTACCCCGGCCTTTGCCAATGACAACCGCGCCGGCGTCGCATTGATCACGCACGCCGATGGTCCGCACCTTGGCGCCTATATCGAGGGATTGGCCAAGACCGCGGAGGCGGGGAAGGTGTGGCTCTGTGACGCCACCGGGGCCACCGCGGACTCCGTTCGCCAGGGAATCGGGGCCAAGCTGGCAGGCGTGTACAGGAGCGCCAAGGAATTGTTCACCGCGCAGAAGCCGCTGCTGGCGCTGATCACCATGGAAGCCGCCGCGGCGCCGCCGGCGATTCATGCGGCTCTGGACGCGGGTTGCCACGTGATGGCGGAAAAACCGGCCTGCGTGAGGGTGGAGGATTTTGCTCCGCTGGCGGCCAAAGCGAATGCCGGCAAGCGCCACCTGATGCTGGCCCTGGCCAACCGGCTGGACCCGGTGATGATGGAGGCGCGGCGCATCGTGCACTCCGGCGCCATCGGCAAGATGTACGGCATGGAGTTGCACACCATCGCCGATCAGACGCGGCTGACCCGGCCCGCCTATCACAAGACCTGGATTGCGCAGAAGGCGAGAGCCGGCGGAGGACACCTGATCTGGCTGGGGATCCATTGGCTGGATCTGGCGATGTACATTTCCGGATCGCGTATCACCGAGGTGGCGGGATTTACCGGCAATGTGGGCGGCCAGCCGATCGACACCGAAGACGCGGCTTCCATCTCGTTCCGGTTCGCCAATGGCACGCTGGGAAACCTGACTTCGGGCTACTACCTGGACCGGGGCAAACAGCTATTCATCAAGGTGTGGGGTTCGGAAGGATGGGTGGAGGTGAATCAGCACCAGCCGGACAATCCCCTGGAGTGGTACACCAACAAAGACCGGCAGACTCGCCGCTTCAAGCCACCCGTTGGCGTGGAAGGCGGCTATACCGCTTATGTGCGGCACGCGGTGCGGGCGGCGATGGGGCTGGAGCAGCCCGTCCTTTCGCCCGGCGAAAGTCTCTATGCGCTGAAGACGGTGTACGCCAGCTACGGGGCGGCCGGCAGGGGGCGGGTGCAGGCGGTCTGATCTTAAATCGGATTTTGATTGCGGGGCGCGGCCGCCTCTGATAAGCTCTTAGCGATTCAGGAGCCCTCATGAAGACTTCGTTGCTCTTTTTACTCTGCCTCTCAGCGCCGTTTGCTTCCGCACAAGGCGAACGTGGCACCATCACGGGAACCGTTACCGACACTTCCGGCGGCGTCGTGGCCGGAGCCAATGTCACGCTCCGCAACACCGGCACGAACATCGTCACGACGGTCAAGGCGAATTCGTCGGGCATTTATGTGTTCGCCGCGCTCAATCCCGGTTCCTATGATCTAAACGTAGAGGCGCAGGGCTTCAAGTCCAAGCGTGTCACGAACATTCCGCTCGCCACCGGAACCACGGTAACCGTCGATGCCCAACTCGACGTCGGCGCCGTTAGCGAATCCGTGCAGGTGGAAGCCTCCGCGGTTCAACTCGAGGTCCAGACCTCGGGACTCAGCAAAGTGGTGGAAGCGCGCAAGGTTGTCGAACTTCCCCTTCTCGGGCGGAACCCCCTCAACCTCGCCTCCACCGCGCCCGGCGTCATCCCAACCTCGGCGCAGGGCGGCAACGGTGCGGGCGCCATCGGTTCGGCCACGAATTCGCGCATTTCGGGCGGCCTGGCCCAGCAGAACGCCGTGCTCATGGATGGCGGCGAATCGCGCGGCTTCACCAGCGGCGGCCAGGCCTATTCGGTGCCCATCGAATCGGTGGAGGAGTTCAAGGTGGAAACCGCCACCTACTCGGCCGAATTCGGACGTTCCGGCGGCGGCGTGGTGAACGTGGCCACCAAGTCTGGCGCCAACGATTTCCACGGCGTGGTCTACGAATTTCTGCGCAACAATAAACTCAACGCCAATTCCTGGACGAACAATCGTAACCGGGTGAATCGCGCGCTGTTCCAGAACAATACCTTCGGCGGCGCGCTGGGCGGACGCATCAAACGGGACAAGACGTTTTTCTTCGTCAATTACGAAGGAGTCCGCGCGGGTACGCCGGATCAGTTCCTTTCCACCGTGCCGACCGCCGAGCAGAAGGCCGGCGATTTCTCAAGGACGCTGGACCCGCAGGGGCGGCAGGTCAACGTGTACGACTACCTCACCAGCCGCGCCGATCCCAACAACCCCGGTAGATTCATTCGCGACGCCTTCCCCGGCAACCGCATCCCGGAAAATCGCATCCACCCGATTTCGAAGAACGTGGTGAACTTCTGGCCCGCGCCGAATCGCGCCGGCGAGGGCCCCGTGGGTGTACGCAACTACTTTCTTGCCGGCAAGAACGTGCAACAGGTGGATATCTGGTTCGCCCGCGTTGACCATTACTTCAGCCAGAAACACCGTTTGTTCGGCCGCACCGGCGGCGCGCAGGTGAATTCGCAATCCACCTTGGCCGAAAGGGCGTTCCCTGCGCGTACTATTTCTTCCAATCCCACCCGGACCGGACTGGCCAGCCTCACCTCCACCTGGACCAACACGCTGCTGGGCGAAGGCCGATTCTCTTATACGCGGCTGCAATTTAACAGCTATCCTGTGAGCGAAGGATTCGACATGGGCACGCTCGGCTTCAGCCAGAAGGTGACGAGCAATGTGCTGTATCAGCAGTTCCCGCAGATCACGGTGCAGCAGTATAACTCCGGCTCCGGCCTTGTGGTCTCCACTTTCGGCGCCGATGAAGTAGGGCAGTTAGGAGGCGCTACCAAGACGCTGGCCCCGCAGGACAACTGGCATGCCCAGTATCATTTCACCTGGATCAAGGGCAAACATAAGATCCGCTTCGGCACGGACCACCAGTTGCTGCGCATGAATGCCTATAATTCGCAGTTCTCCGCCGGGCAGTATTTCTTTGACCGCACCTATGCGCAGGGTCCGGACCCTTCCGTTTCCGCGGCCAACAGCGGCCACGGCTTTGCCAGCCTGCTGCTCGGCGTGCCACAGGCCGGCACGCTCACGTTCACCCCGCGCATGTTCCTGTTCCAGCGTTACAAGGCGGGCTACATCCAGGATGACTGGCGCGTCAATTCCCGGCTGACTTTGAACCTCGGCTTGCGCTACGAATACACATCGCCCTACGGCGAGAAGTGGGGCAACATCGGCTATATCGACCCCCTTGCCACCGAGCCCGTGACGGGGGGCAGAGGCGTCTTCAAGTGGGTGCCCGAGGGCGGCTATCATACCGACCCAAACTATAAGACATTCGGACCGCGTGTCGGACTTGCCTTCAGGCTGGACAACAAAACTGTCCTGCGCGCCGCCGGCGCGATCTTCCACGCCGCAAACAACGGCTTGAACGCCGCCGCCACGGACTTTGGCTCAGGCACCTTTGTGAGTAACTTCATTACGCTGGGTGCTCCCAATCCCATTCCATTCACGCCTCCCGTGGGCGGCTCATGGTCGGATCCGTTCGCCGGCGGTTTCACTTATCCGCAGAAGGGTCAGACCACTTTCGCCGGCCAGAACATCCGCGTCGATGTGAAGGATCACAAACTGGCCTACCTTGGCAACTGGACACTCGGCTTCCAGCGTGAACTGTCGCCGACCATGGTGGCTGAAGTGGCCTACGTTGGCAGCAAGATCACACACCTGTTCTGGAACCGTCAGGACAACGCCAACGATCCGCTGCTGCTGGAACAGTGGGGCTCGCGGCTGCTGGAGGCGGTGCCGAATCCCTATTTCGGCAAAGTGACAGTGGGGGCACTCAGCTTCCCCACCGTGCAGCGCCGCCAATTGCTGCGCCCGTTCCCGCACTATCAGGAGGTGCTGCACATCCGGGCCAACTATGGCGACTCCCACTACCAGTCGATGACCGCCCGCTTTGAAAAGCGCTACTCGCAAGGCCTCACGATGTCGGTGGGTTACACGCTTTCAAAGACCATCTCCACCATTGGCGGTGACTCCAATACCTGGGTAGTTGGCCCTTCCAATGCGCTCTACAATCCCAAGTACAACCGCGGCCTCGAAGCCAATGACCTTCCGCACCGCATAGTCATCAGCCACGTCTATGACCTGCCGTTCGGCAAGGGCCGGCGTTGGGCCAATGCAGGGCTGGCCAGCCACCTTCTCGGCGGGTGGCAATGGAACGGCATCACCGTCTTCCAGTCCGGGCGTCCCATCCTGATCACCGCGCCCGATGACACCAATTTGTACAATTTCCAGTACACTAACGGCCGCGCCGACCGGCTGAAGAGCGGCGCCCTCGATGGTGGCCAGACATTGGACAGGTGGTTCGATACCACCGCGTTCCGCCGGGCGCGGCCCTACACCGTTCCCACTGATTCGCTCACACAGCCGGACCTGCGCGGTCCCGGACGCAAGAGCGTGGACATGTCGATCTTCAAGAACACGCGCTTCCGCGAACGCTACAACGTCCAGTTCCGTGTCGAGGTCTTCAACCTCACCAACAGCCCGTTTTTCGAGGCCCGCAACCAGACGGCGGATGTCACCAATCAGGACTTCGGCCGGATCATCTCGGGATCGGCGCCGCGCAACATTCAGTTCGGTATGCGCATACTCTTTTGAGGAACTTGCCCAAACAGCGGAGCCTGGCGGGCCGGGATGCTCGTGAGTTCCTGCGTGGCGTGGAGGGCCCGCCGGCCCTGTTTGGGCATCTAAGGGAGGAACAACCATGAACCGCCGCGATCTGATCCGTTTCGGTTCCGCCGCAGCGGCGGCGGGCCTGCTGAAGCTTGCCCATTCGCAAACCCGGACGCCGGGCATTATGGTCGGCATGTCCTTCACGGACCGCCCGAAGGAAGAGGACCTCAATCTGCTGGCCCACAACGGCATTGAAGCCGTCTCCATCTGGACCACCATCGCCAATAACAATGCCGATTGGATGACGGCCATGCGCCGGAAACTGGAGGCGCACGGAGTCAAGATCTACAACATCGGCATCATTGACCTGCACTGCGATCCCACGCTGGTTCTGGGGACCAGCGGCGTGGAAGCCAAGATCGCCCAGTACAAGGAGTATCTGACTAACCTTGGCCGCGCGGGTATTCCCTACACCACCTACGCCCACATGGCGAACATCAAGAACCAGCCGGTGCCCGGTTTCTACGCCACTTCCATGGCCACCACCCGCAATTCGCCCACCCGCGAATTCGACGTGGAGGCGGCGCGCAAGCTGCCCAACTCCTTCGACAGGGAGTACCCGGCCGAGCATATCTGGAAAACGTTCACCTCCTTTATCCGCGCCGTGGTTCCCGTGGCGGAAAAGGCCAAAGTCAATATCGGGCTCCACCCGGATGACCCGCCGGTCTCGCCATTGGGCGGCGTGGCCCGTATCTTCACCAATTACGCAGCCTATGAGCGGGCTTTCGAAATCGCCAACAGTCCGAACTTCGGCGCCTGTCTCTGTGTCGGCACATGGGGGGAAGGCGGCAAGGACATGGGCAAGGATCCGGTGGACGCCGCACTTTCCTTCGGGCGGCGCAAGAAACTGTTCAAGATCCACTTCCGTAACGTCAGTTCACCGCTGCCCAGGTTCCGCGAGACGTTTATCGAGAATGGCTATCTGGATATGTATAAGGTAATGAAAGCCCTGCGGCAGGTGAATTTTCAGGGCATCACGATTCCCGACCACGTGCCTGGCGGCGGCGCCATGTACCCACAGGCCAATTACGCCTATACGCTCGGTTATATGAAAGCCCTGCGGGACCGGGTCATTGCGGAAGGCTGATTTCCCTGCTAAGGACGATCTCACTCATCGGAATCGAGATATTGAGGCACTCGACAGGGATCGTGGCATCGGGGCCCTGGTAGGTGCTGAGCATCCAGCGGCCATCCGGCGTCCGGCGGAATACTTCCACCCGTGGCTCGTCCTGCGCCACCAGCAGGTACTCCTCAAAGGACGGCAGACGGCGGTAGAGAGCGAACTTGCCGCCGTAGTCGTAGTCGGCGGTTGAAGGCGACAGGATCTCAACGATCACCCTGGGATTGGTGATCGTGTCCGCTACTTCATCGGTCAGTGAGGGTGCGCCACAGAACACGATGATATCGGGGTAGACAAACTTGGTGGGGCTGACCCGAACGCGAGCCAATGCCGCAACGCGGCAGGGCGAAGGTTCCAGCCGCTCATCTAATCGCCGGCCGATTCTGATGGCCATCTGCGCGTGCGCCAAACTCACGGCCGCGATGGGAAACACTTCACCGTCGTGGTACTCGCTCTTAAGGTCAGCGGCGCGGTCCATCGCGAGATATTCTTCCACCGACAGCTTCCGAACCGGTGCTGCGCTCATGCCTCCCATTATAGTTCACGCACCAATCTAGTCCTCGCGCAGCCACTGAACTGGATCAATCCGCGCCGCCCGCCACGCCGGAGCCAACACCGCCACTACGGCTGTGAGGCACAACACCGCCGGCGCCGTCACAAACACCGCCGGATCCCACGCCTTCACGCCGCTACCCCGATCGCCGCCCCCGCCGTCGCCAAACGCATGCCATCCGACAAAATGCCATTCCGCACGTGCGTGGCCTCAGCCCCCAGCGCCATGCGAATCCCGATTTCGCGGGTCCGCTGTTGAACCGAGTAGGCCATCACGCCATAGATGCCGATCGCCGCCAACAGCAGCGCCACGCCGCCGAACACCGCCAGTAACGAAGCATGGAAATCCGCCCGGGCCGTGGACTTCGACACCAGCGCTTCCATCGTTCGAACCTGCGCGACCGGCAGCCCGCCGCTGGCCCGCCACAACTCCCTTTCAATCGGCCGGCTGAGGGACAACGGTTGGCCCTGGGTGCGCGCGATCCATGTCAGCGGAACCAGGCTGCCCGCCAGGGCAGTGACGCCGTCCGCCACCTGCGCAATCGGCACGTAAACCACCGGAGCTGGATCGGCGCTGAGGCTGAAGTCATGCACGTCGCCAACCACGCCGATGATCTGGCGGGCGGGCTCGGCAAACAGCGGTCCGTAGCCGTGACCCGTCAGGATGCGCTCGCCGATGGCGCTGCGTCCCGGCCAGTACCGTTTCGCCATTGTCTCATTGATGATCGCCACCCGCGCGGCGTTGGCTGCGTCGCGATCGTCGAAGTCGCGCCCGTCTATGAGCGGAATGCCAAGCACGTCGAAAAACGCCACGGATACCGGCAGCCAGCCGCGGCCTTCGAACGGCCCGTTGGTCGGCGTGCGGCCGGGGATGGCGTAGGGCACCCCAAAGAATCCTTCCAGCGGGAGCCGGAAACTTGCCGCCGCGCGCGTCACTCCGGGTACTGATTCCATCCCCCGCACGCCCTCCCCGATCAGTTGATTCAATGCCGCGGTGTTAGCCAGCCGCTGTTCCGCCACAGGCATGCGCAGCGTGAGGACGTTGCGTCCATCAAAGCCGGGGTCCACCGCCCGCAGCGCCAATGAAGTCCGGATCAACAGAGCCGCGCCGATCAGCAGTACCACGGCGAGCGCGGTTTCCACGACAACCAGCGCCGATCGCATGCGCCTGAGCCGGAGTCCCGTGCCGGGGCCAGCCCTCAGCACAGCCGCCAGGTCGGCCCGCGATGCATACCACGCCGGAACCAACCCAAACAGGATGCCCGCGCCCCACGATACCAGCGTCGTGAAGAGCATCACCCGCCAGTCCATGCCGGCCGCCGCGGTGTTTTCACCCATTCGTGGCAGATTGGCGGGATAGGCCGCCAGCTACGCCCAGGAACAAACCCGCGATCCCGCCGGCTGCCGCTAGCGTCACACTCTCCACCAGCAGTCGCCGCGCGATGCGCAGACGGCTGGCGCCAATGGCCACGCGCAGTGCGATCTCCGTCTTCGCCCGGTGGCCCGCACTAACAGCAGGTTGGCCACGTTCGCGCAGGCGATCAACAGCACAAGGCTCACCGCGCCTGCCAGAATCAGCAGCGAAGAGCGGACATCGCGGACAATCAAATCGGCAAACGGCCCTGGAAAGAACCGGTCGCGCGGGCCGATGATGTCCGGAAAGCGCCGGCGGAATTCATCGGCCGCGGGCTCAAGTTGGGCGATTGCGCCTTCCAGACTTACTCCCGCTCGAAGCCGCCCGATCGCATTGAAATTGCCCGAATGCGTACTGCTGGCCGGATCCGCCCGAAGCGGCAGGAACACGTCCGGCTCCGGATCCAGTTCGCTGCGGAAGCCGGGACTTAGCACTCCTATGATCTGGTAAACTTCGCCGCCCAACACGATGGATTGCCGCTGCCGGAATCGATGGCTGACCACGGCCGTGCCCCCAGCGCCCGGGCGATCTTCCGCTGCTGTGAATGAGCGGCCCTGGCGGAACCCCGCTCCCCAAGCAGGCGGAAGTAGGCGGATGAAACGCGCACCGTGTTAACCTGCTCAGTCGCATCGCCGGTGAGGATGCGCGGCGTGGGTCGGGGCTCATAAGCGGAGATCTCTTCGAACGCGCCGGGATGTTCCAGTAACACCCCGAGCTTCGAAGGAGAAATCGCGTAGTTATCCGCGCAGGCGCCGCGCAGTGAGAATTGCACCAGCCTATCCGGCTCCCGCCACGACAGCGGACGCAGCAGCACGCTGTTGATCACCGTGAATATCGCCGTATTGACGCCGATGCCAAGCGCCATGGCGGCGATGGCCGTGGCCGTGAACAGCCAATCATATCAGGGCGCCTGCCAGATCGTCGCCCCGATATACCGTTCCTGATCCTTATTGTCGTTGTAATAGTAAACCGTCACCAGTTTCCCGTCGGGACGAACTAACGTGCGCGTGTAACCTAAATCCCACGCCCCGCCATCCTGCCGCAGGATCATATCCTCGCCCCATGTCGCGCCGTTATCGCCCGAAACCCGCGCCCTGATGGAAAACGGCGCCGAGCGGTAGCCGTAAGTCAGCACCAGCCGTCCATCCTTCAGCTTCACCATGCTTGGCGGATTCCCGCCGCCCGTGCTTTCCACCGGCTTGGTGACAAACTTCCAGCTCATCCCGTCATCGTCCGAGCGCCACGCCTCGATCCAAGGACGGCGCCGGAAGGTTGTCAGAATCGACTTTGCGCCAATGCGAACCGAGGACGGCATGATCGCATAGTCGGGCGGCTCTTCTCCGATATAGGAGAGGAACTTCCAACTCTTGCCGCCATCGGTTGTCCGCGCGCAGAACACGCGGCCTTCCTTGCCATCCTTTTTGGCGGCCGTCAGGAAGACGGTGGCGTCGTGCCTGCCGTTCACCAGGTAGTCGGTGCGCGCGGCCACGCCCATGGTTCCGAAATCGGGAGCTTCAAACGGGCCCTGCCACGTCTTTCCCCGGTCGTAGGAATAGTAAAAGCGGCTGGGCCCCGTATGTATGCTGGCCATCCGCCAGGTCATGGCGAAATCGGGATGCTGGAAGTTGATACCGCCGGGGCAGGGCGCCGCGGCTTTGCCCGGTTCCGTCGGTACGTTGGCCTGCCTGATTCCCGGCGGCGCCTTCAACGATTCCGGCTTTTCAATCTTCCATGTCTCGCCGCCGTCGGTTGACCGCGCCAGCACGTGTTCGGCCGGCATGGAATAGTCGATCGCGTGGCTCCGGTCATTCTGCTTGAAGTGGCCGGCTTCAAAGCCCACCACCAGTTCATTGCCCCACGCCCAGGCGCCGTGATTGGCCGGCCATCCGCCAAAGCGGCCGGCCTGCTTGTAAACCACAACGTGGCGCGGTTCGGAAAAGCACACCCCGCAGAACAGGGTCGCGGCGATCACCATCGGCACAATTCGCATCGTTGCCAGTCTATCGCAGGGCGCCGTATCGGGCATTCGCCTGACGGCTTCTCAAGGCGGATTCCGCTACTATCATTGAGGGACATCTGAAAAACCGTGCCGCAAGGACCCGCCGCCAGAATTACGGACAACGTCGCGCACCCGCTGCCCCCGGTGTTGACTCCCGGACCGGGCAGCTTCAACGTCCTGATCGGATACCTCCCGGCATGGCGAGGTGTTCCGGCGGCGGTGGCCGGGGCGCTGCAGGCCGCAAAGAAAGTTTCCGATACCACCATCCAGGTGGCTCAGGCGGCCACCGCGGCCGCGGCCGGCACACCCGCCGCGCCAGCCGTGAAAGCGGCTGAGGAAGCCACAAAGGCGGCCGCCGCTGCGGCCATGGGCAGCATGATCACCAGCATGGCGGGCGGCGCGGATATTCACATGTGTGTCACACCGCTGCCCATTCCACCTCATGGCCCGGGTGTGGTGATCGACGGATCGCCCACCGTGCTGATCAACAACCTGCCCGCCTGCCGCCTCGGCGATACCATCCTTGAAGCTGTTGGCCCGCCCAACAAGATCGTCAAGGGCATGTTCACCGTGATCATCGGCCAGATGGGCCGCGGCGCGCCCGTTTCCGCCGCCAAAGGCTCAGGTCAGAACAAGGGACCCGGCCAGGGTGACACCGGCAGCGTGCAACTGAACACGGCCAGCCAGATTCTGATCACCGCGGCAGGAAAGGGCACGCCGCTGGTGGCATGCGGCCCTGGTTGACAGGCCCTGGCAAACGTGGCAGGTCCTGCCACTCCTCCCCCGCCGGTGCAGGCGTACAATCCTCCTGGTTCGCCGACAACGCCGCCCGCGAACTTCGGCCCCAATCCGGCGCCCGACGCCTTGCGTCAGGCCTCACGCGATGGCACTCCGTTTGTGGATTGTGGCCCCGGTTGACACGGCTTATCCAACGCGGCAGGTCCTGCCACGTCTTAGCCCACCGCCACCAGCGGGTTCTCCGCCGTCGCCGCCAGCGGCCACTTCCGCGTGCTCAGCCCCTTTGCGCCCTGCGTGAACTCCACCAGCATCTGCGGATCTTCATCCTCAATCCAAAAACGCCGCACGGGTCCGAAAAACTGCCGTACCTCCTCCGGATTGCAGGTCGGCAGATACACCCGCAACACCCGCGGATCATAGAAGCGGAAGAACAGCTTGCGGTTGCTCTCATCGGTGACCATCAGGAACTGGCGCAGCCGCGCCCGAAACTCTCCGAACGGCTCCGGCGAAACCGCATAGAGCCCCCAGCTTTGTCCCCAGCCCTCCGCCAACAGCCGTTCCAGCAATACCGATTGTGTGGGAATCGCCACCAGGTAGGGCGCCACCGTGAGCAACTGCTCACTGCCCTGGCCCTCAAACAAAGACTGGCCGTCGGCGCCCTCATGACCCAGGATTTCCAGGATCTGCGGATCCCGCGCCGCGTCCAACAGCGCGTATAGCGGTTCGGACAACTTGCGCATTTCCGCCAGCAATCGCTCTCCCGCCCCCGCCGCCGGCGTCTCTTCCTTTTCTTCCTCCACGGCCGCTTCGCCTGCGCCGATCACAAACGCCGTCTGTCCCGCCACAATCCTGTCGCCCGGCTTCAGCAGCGCCATCGGCAGCTTCACGCCGTTCACCATCGTGCCAGCCCGGCTGTTCAGATCGCGCAGGGTCAGCCGCTCACCCTCGGCGGTAAGGGAAAAGTGCACCGGCGACATGCGTGGATCGTCGGGGAAAGCGTATTCCGCCCATTGCTGATCCTTGCCGAAGCGTAGCGTCTGTCCGTCCTCGATGAGGATTTCCTCGCCCGCGCCGGCGCCAGTAACGACTTGCAGGGTGGCTGGCATCGATTTCTCGATTGTACCCGCTATACTTGTCACCCAGTGAGTATCGTAGCTGGAATCCATCCCGTCCGCGAGGCCCTCCGTGCCGGCCGCGCCCTCGACCGTGTCCTCATCGCCAAAGGCGCCGGCGGCGCAAAGCTCCAGGAAATCATCGATCTTTGCCGCCAGGCCAAGGTCCCCGTGCGTTTTGAACCCCGCGAAGCCATTGACCGCGTGGTGCAAGGCGCCGCCCATCAGGGCATCGTCGCCTTCGGCGCGGCCCAGGAGTACGCGCCCAAAGAAGACGTCCTGGCCAAGGCCCAGTGCCTCGTCCTGCTCGATGGCGTTGAAGATCCGCACAACCTCGGCGCGATTATCCGCACCGCCCACGCTGCCGGCGCCGATGCCGTTCTCATTCCCGAACGCCGCGCCGCCGGCCTCACCGAAACCGTCGCCAAGGCTTCCGCCGGCGCCATCGAACATCTGCCCATCATCCGCATCGGCAACGTCCGACAGGAACTGGACCGGCTTAAGGAACGCGGCTTCTGGATCTACGGTCTCGATGAGCGCGGCCAGCAGGACTACGACAAGGTCGAGTTTAATGCCCCCACCGCCTTCGTGCTCGGCGGCGAAGGCAAGGGGCTGCATGAGCACGTACGCAAACAGTGCGACTTTGTACTGCGCATCCCCATGGCCGGAGCAGTCGCTTCGCTCAATGTATCCGTCGCCGCCGGTGTGGTTCTCTTCGAATGGCGGCGCCGCAAACCAGTCCCATGAAAGCACACACCGAATACCTGACGTTCCACACCAGGAAACACCGCGAGTACATCAATATCACCGATCGCGTCGCGGGCGCGCTTCGTGACAGTGGCGTCGCCGAAGGAATGGTGCTGGTTTCGGCCATGCACATCACCGCCGGCGTCTGGGTGAACGACGCCGAAGACGGCCTCATCGCCGACATCGACGAATGGCTGGAACATCTGGCGCCCTTCAACAAGGATTACCGCCACCACCGTACAGGCGAAGATAACGGGGACTCCCATCTCAAGAGCCTGTTAGTCCATCACCAGGTCATCGTTCCGGTGACCGGCGGCAAGCTCGACCTCGGGCCCTGGCAGCAGATCTACTACGCGGAGTTCGACGGCCAGCGGCCCAAGCGTCTCATCATCAAAGTGATAGGCGAATAAACCTTACCGCGCTTCGGAGTTCGCCGCCCCCGGCGTTGGCGTCCGCAGTAATCCCAAACTGTCCCCGCCATCCGGCGTCCGCCCGTAGGAAACATCGGTTTGCTGCGGGCCGAACGTCACCGAGTCGATCAGCGTCTTGCCATCCGCCGCATAGATCGCCAGCGATTCGCCATCGGCGCTCAACGCCCAACTCGTGTGCCGCGGACCCTGCGCCGGTTCACTATCGGCCATGAATACCAGATGGCCGCGCCCGGGAATCACCACTCCGGCCGGCACCTGCCACTTCGTCGGATTGTTCAGGTTGTCGGTGATGTACATCCCGCTCATATCCACCGCATCGGCGCCCGGGTTATACACCTCGAACCAATCCTCGAAGGCGCCCGATTCGTCTGGATCCTGGAAAGCGCCGTCGTTGTCCGCCATCAGCTCATTGATGAACAGCACTGAGGTGCCCATGGCGCCGCCGCGCGATGGGGTGGCCGCCCGGTTCGCCTCTCCGGGTGTGGCCTCGGTCGTAACTTCCCACTGGTCCCCGTAATAATCCCCCAACCGGATGAAGGATTGGCCCGCCGCCAGCGCCGCATAGGAAACCGCGTCCAGCGCTGTCTGGGAACTTACCGCGGTGGCGAACAGATATAGCCTGCCCGAAGCCGGCGCGCGGAAGCTGGCGTGTGTTTCCCCTTCTCCCGTCTCGCCGTCCAGCCAGATCACCAGAAATTCTCCGTCCCCCAGCGTCCGTGCCGGCACCTGCCACTTGGTGGGGCTCGCCGGATCATCGGTGAGATAGAAGCCACTTAGCGATACCGGGCCCGGACCCATGTTATGCAACTCGATCCACGGGTCGGCGTCGCCCGCTTCATCGCGCGCCGCGCCACTGGTCTGAAACTCGTTCAGCCGCACGTCCACCGGCTGCGCCTGCCCGTTCAAATAGGAGCGCAGGTAGGCGTAGCGCTGGTTCACGAACTGGTTGATTCCGTATATCGTGAGGTTGCCCCCGCCCACCTGCGAGTTGAGCGCCGTCTCAAACTGGGCTGCCGTGTAGGCCTTGTTCGGATCGGCCATCACGTGTTCCCGGATCAGACCGGCAAGCTGCGTTACCCGCGCGCTCATCGTCTCCGGATTGAATCCCTCCCGCAGCAGACGCGCCAGAATCCGCAGATACGCACGCTTGTAAGTGTCCACGGCCCACAGCTTGTCGAGCAACGGACGGGCATTATTCGCCGCGCCACCGCCGCCCGGGCCACCGCCGCCCGGCCCGCCTCCGGTTGCCGCCGTGGGCAGCCAGAACGGATCCACCTCAAACGGATTCGCGATGCGCGGCGTGCCGTCGCCGGTGATCCCGAACGATTCGTTGTGGTCCCACTGAATGTGAATGAACCGGCCATCCAGCGTGCGGTCGTAAAGATAATACTCCGCCCCCACACCAAGGTAGGAATCCAGATTCACCGCCAGATTGTTCACCGCCATCCCCGTCAGCCAGTTCGCGATGTCCGCAATCGGCTCGATCTTTGCCGGCAACTCCGCCGTGGGCGTGTTGTTCAGCACGTCCAGAAACTCGATCAGCCCCGAAAAATCATTCTCCTCTTCATTGGTCTTCAGAAGGTAGACGTTCTCATAGGACGATTGATTGGCGCCCAGGTAGGCCAGATTCGGCCGGCTTCCTCCCATCCGCTCCTCGCCCTCATAAAGATTGCCATCTTCCTGCGGTCCAAACCGGCTCTGCATCATCGTCTTGTCCAGCTGCTCCACCGCCAGGTAGAGACCGTAGAAGGCGTCATTGACGTACAACCGCACATAAACCGACCGCAGCGCCGCCACATATTTCCCCGCCAGGTCATGCAGCAGTTTCTCCCGCATGAAATCCGGCTGCAGGTCGAAATTGTTGACATTCAGCTTCTTCAGCCCCAGAAAGTTGGCATCGTCATCGTACTCGTTGAAGTCCAGCTTGAACGGCTTTTTGATGCCATTGCGCTGAAAAGAAGAATTGCCTTTGAAGCGGCACCCGATCCTGGCGAGCGTCACGCCGCTGGACTCAAACCGGCAGGGAAAGTAAGGGTCTGCCGCCGTCCTGTGCGCCGCCAGCAGAGTGTTGTACCAGTTCGAATCATCGAAGTAAAGGCGAATCTCGCGAACCTCGCTGTCGTCAAAGAACGCAGCCGCGGCGTCCGTCAGCGCACTCTGCTGGGCAAAGGCTGCCCGCGCCAGCACCAGCATACCGATCAACAGTGGCCGTTTCATCACCATGCTCCAATTCCTTGAACCCGCGATAGCGCCGGCGGTGCCGCCTTCCGCCGCTGGTTTAACAGAGTTTTAACATTGCCCGGGGCCATTGAAACGGCCGGCCGGCGATCCACACCAACGGATATGCCAGATTTTTGCCTGCGCACGGGACCGGCCGCGGACCGCTTCCTTGCCGCAAACAAAGCCATCGCGATGGCGATCGACAGCCACACCATCGTTGCCGGTTCCACCCTTGCCGCCCTTACTCCACGCCGCCGTCAACTGGTGCTGGCCCACG
>JANRLE010000038.1:0-16204 GCA_033762895.1 Bryobacteraceae bacterium
TGCGGCATGCTGTGCGAGCCAAGTTCCTTCAATTTGGCAATCGTCATTGCCTTGGGCGCCGGGCCGCTGGAATTCAACCCGTGCAGTTTGCGGGTCTTGGCGTCATAGTAAATGGCGAAGAGATCGCCGCCGATGCCGCAAATCATTGGTTCCACCACGGTGAGGACGGCATTGGCGGCGATAGCGGCATCGATGGCTGAGCCGCCGCGCGCCAGCACCATCGCTCCGGCCTGCGAGGCCAGGGTCTGGCTGGTGGCGACGATCCCGTTCTGGGTAATCACCATCGATCGCGCCTGAGAGCGCTGTTGGGCTTTCGATTTGACAACGGGCATAGTGAGCAGAAAGCAGAATAGGGCGATTCTTATCATGCGCGCTCCGGTTGGAGAGCCTTCGAGTATATCGCGCCGCCGGCCAGGTCCCGCAGGATCACATTCATCGTGCCGCCGGATTCAATCTCCACCTCGCCGAAAAACTGCAATCCGGCCGAAGGCGCAAGGTTGGACTCACCCGCCGGCGGAGCCTTCTGAAACATCACTTGCGGACCGAAGGTGTTATCCAACTGCCCGGGACCGAATGTGCCGGCGTTGAGCGGGCCGGACACAAATTCCCAGAACGGAAGGAAGTCGTTGAACTGGGCCTTGGCGGGATCGTAGAAGTGCGCGGCCGTGTAGTGAACGTCGGCGGTGAGCCAGACGGTGTTGCGGATACGATTGTCGCGGATGGACCGCAGCAGTCCGGCCAACTCGAGTTCGCGGCCCAGGGGCGGACCGTCTCCGTTGGCGAAGGCTTCAAAGCGCGGCCGGCCCTGGGCGTCGCTGCCATCGCCCACCAGCAGTCCGATGGGCATGTCGCTGGCGATCACCTTCCACAGCGCCCGTGACGACTTGAGCCCCTGTTGAAGCCATCGAATCTGCGGCTGTCCGAGAAAGGCCGTTTCGGGTCCCTGCTGCGTCTGCCGGTTGAAGGTGTTCGGCCCGCGATAGGAACGCAGGTCAATGACGAACACATCCAGCAGCGGGCCGTAGGGAATATGGCGGTAGATGCGCTGTCGCCCGGCCGCGGTGATGCGCATGGGCGCGTATTCGATAAACGCCTGCCGTGCGCGCGCCGAAAGTACGCCGATATCTTTTTCCTTGTAGCGGGCATCGGCGGTGAGGTCCTTCGAGGGCGACCAGTTGTTTGTGAACTCATGATCGTCCCACTGCCAGATCTGCGCAACTTCGGAGGCGAAGCGGCGCACGTGTTCGTCCAGCAGGTTGTACTTGTGGTTGCCGCGAAACTCATCCAGCGTTTCAGCCACCTTGCTCTTGGCCGCGGTGACGATGTTCTTCCACAGCGCGCCGTTGGGCAGGCGGATTTCAGGGGGGATGGGACCGTCGGCATAGATGGTGTCGCCGCTGTGCAGGAAAAAATGGGGCTCGCGGCGGCGCATGGCCTCGTAGATTTTCATGCCGCCCCAATCGGGGTTGATGCCGTAGCCCTGTCCGGCCGTGTCGCCGGACCAAAGGAAGCGGATCGGGCCCCGATCGGGCGGCGTCTGGAAGCGGCCGCGAAGGGACTGTCCGGCGCCGAGACTGGCTTCATAGAAGATGTGCTGTCCGGCGGGGAGGCCCTTCAGTTCCAGCCGGCCGGTGAAGTCAGTGGCGGCGGTGAGGGCGGGTCCCTTCACGCGGCGGCTCAGGTTCGTTTCGCTCGTTCCCCATCGCACTTCCATTTCCGCCGGGCGGGCTGAGCGCGCCCAAAGCATGGCCCGGCCGGGGACCACATCCCCAGCCTGTGTGGCAACGACTTCGCCGGGCGGCGGTTGCCAGGCACGAAGGAAGGCGGGCGCGGCAATGGAGGAAAGGAACCGGCGGCGTTGCATTAGGAGTATTGTCGCCGACCGGGGCGTTATCATGAAGGCAGTGTCCACCCGACGCGCGTTTCTGGGATTGCTTGCGCCCGTGGCGGCCGCCTCCGCGGCTGAGTTGCGCGAACCGACTGATCGTTTCTACGAAGGCTATATCGGTAACCTCATTCGCCGGCTGGCCTCACGGCCCAACTTTCTTCTGATTGACGCGGCCGACGGTCTGCGGGCCCGTGTGCGAGGCGGTGAGCTTTTCGTGGAAGAACGCCGAGCGCGGCGTGAACCACCCGACGGGCTCATTCATCACTGGGAAGGCGCGGTGTTTGTTCCGAAAGTGAAGCTGGCCGAAGTGATCCGTTTCGTGCAGGATTACGACAGCCATAAGAAGGTGTATGCGCCCGAAGTGGTTGCCTCCCAGACGCTGGAGAGGAAGGGCGATGATTTCCGTGTCCGTCTGCGGCTGCTGAAGAAACAGATTCTGACTGTGGTTCTGGAGACCGAGCACAAGGTGACTTACAGGAAGGTGGATGAGGCGAAGTGGGAAAGCATTTCGCGGTCCACGAAAGTGACAGAAGTGGACGATGCAGGCAAGGCGAAGGAAAAGGAACTGCCACCGGGAACGGGCAACGGATTTGTCTGGAAGCTGGACAGCTTCTGGCGCTTCCTGGAGGGCGACGGCGGGGTCTATCTTGAATGTACGTCGGTTTCGCTGTCGCGCGACGTGCCGTTCGGAATGGGGCGCGTGATCCGGCCGATCATTGAAGAACTACCGGCGGACTCGCTGCGGAACATGTTAGCCAAGACAAGGCAGGCTCTGCGGCGGTAGCCGCGCCTTTAGCGCGAGATGGCGCCCGGCTTCAGTCCTTCACTGAGAGTGAAGCCGCCGCCCACGGCGCCTACCGCGCAATTGCGCCGCGCCAGGCCGAGCAACTGGCGCACCTTGTAGACGGCTTCGATCCCGGTGCAGTGCGAGCCGAGAAAGTTTTCCAGGCCCATCTCCTTCAGCTTGCCGGCCGTCCATTCCAGATGCTGGTCAGTGGCGTTGAACAAATGAAAACCGCCAATGGCGGCGTGAACAGGCGCATTGCGGACCTGGCGGCGGGCCTGTTCCAGTGTATTGATGATGCCGGCGTGGCCGCAGCCGGCGATGATGACCAGTCCGCGGCCGGTATCCAGAACCAGGGAGGAATCCTCGGGCAGGTTGTCTTCGCCCCTGGTGCCGTCTTCATGGTGAACAGGATGGCGCGTGCTCCAGTTCTTCTCCGGGTAGGTTCGTTTCACCGGTCCGGTGAACCAGGCGCCAGGAAAGAGTTGGCGGCCCTCGGCGTATTCGATGAACGTGCCGCCAAGGGCTTCATAGTCGGCTTTCACCTTGCGGAGGTAGTTGTGCTCGGCGCCATCGGCTCCGGCGCGGGAGAGGAAGATGCCCTTGCCGACGTGAGCGCGGGAAAGCGCGTTGGCGTTTTTGGCGCGCAGTTCGCGGCGCAGGGTGAGCAGACCGCCGGTGTGATCGCCGTGGTTATGGCTGAGGATGACGTCGGTGATGGAGGCCAGATCGACGCCCATCTCCTGCGCGTTGCGGAGTACGGTTTCCGGCCGTGCGCCGGTGTCGAACAGGATACGGCGGCCATCGGCTTCCACCACGGCGGCGAATCCCCATTCCCCTATGCCTTCGTCGGCCAGCATGGTGGAAAGAATTCGGACCTTAACATCTTTTATCTGGGGGCCGGGCTGCGCCTGAGCCGCGGCGCAGGCGATGAGAAGCAGGATGAAGGGGCGCATCAGCCCCATCTTAGCGCTGCTGGTTCCGCTAAGGGTTGGATATCCGGTGAGTGGCCAACACCATCAAGGTGGAGGCGAAGCCTCTGAGTACGCTGACATCCTGAGTGCCGTAGCCGCCTGCAAGGGGATCCATGATCAGCAGCACGGGGAGGCCTTGCTCGATGCGAACCCCGTAGATCACCACCGCATGCGCCACCGAACCGGTCAGGTCGTGGACCAGGATCACATGACTCTTGTTCCGCCCCAATTCCGCGAGGATAGGTTCGACCCGGAACTGGTTGGCGCTGACGGCCAAGCCGAAGGTGCGCAGATCGACGGCTGCCTGGTTGAATCCCTGCGCCGTGATGTCGCCCTGGGGTTGAACGAAACGCTTGTAGCGCGACAGGAGTTGGGCGACGGTCCACTGCTGGCGCCCGGGGCCCCATGTGGAACGCAGGGTGGATTCCAACGCCGCCGCCCAGCAGGTGAAGCGCTCCTGCTGCACCACTGGTGGGCGGCTGATGGCGAACTCATAGTTGCTGGAGAACAGGGCCGTGTGGGTGAGCGGACCGATGCGGCCGTCCTCGACCAGATCGTTCAGGCGCTGGAATTCGCGTACGCTCTGTTCGGTTTGTTCTCCGAAGGTTCCGGTCACCGGGATGCGCCGGCCCAACGCACGATTCAACTCTCTTTGCAGACGCTCCACGTCGGGGCCGCGCGAGCCTCGTTCGAGCATACGATGCGAATCCCACCATCCCATCTACAGTCCCCCTTCCGTGCGGATGGTGAAACTCGGCCCTACCGCGTTACAGCGATGTCGAAAAATCCCGTCTGGATGCGGCCGCCGCGCCTGATCTGGACGAAAATGCGGTACTCGCCCGGTTGGGGGAAGCCGTAAGGGAAGCTGACGACGGGCGGCGGGGCCATGTGGTGTCCGGCGTGCGGATCGGCGGCGCCGGAGGCCTGTTGCGCGACGGCCAGCGAGGCCATTGGCACCGAACCGGTGGGATGCACGTGGGCGAAAACCGAGCGGTCGCGCTTGACGAAGGCGGCGTGGCCCGGCATGCCCATATACAACTCCATGGCGCCGGGTCCCTCCACTCGAAAGCGAAAGGCGTGGGCGCGTTTGACGGGGTAGACCGCGGCCTCGCGCTCAAAGATCATGCTGCCGCCGCCGGGCAGGGGAAAGACGTTGCTGTTGGTGTTGGCCTGGGAGAGCGGAGGGCCGATGCCGGCTGAATCGTCGCCGGTGAGCGGGTGGCCCTTGATTTCGGGCAGATCAATTTCGGCTGACAATGTTTCGGGCAATCCGGATTCATGCACCACGTCGGCGTAGAGCGCGTAGCGGCCGGCGGGCATGGCGGGCAGGGTGTGGGAGAAGCGTCCGGATGAGGTCATCTCGGGATGAAGGTGCCAGACGCGCTCCATCTCCGGCAGGCGGATGACGTAGAGGTGCATCAGATGATTGTGGTCGGGGACGAAGTCGTCCACTTTGCGAGGCAGCCAGCCGGGGTCGCTCAGATCGAGCTGCAATGTCTGATTGGCCTCAAGGGAGGCGGCCATGTGGATCGGCTTGTAGACGATGCGGGAGTAGTTGGCGGCTTCGGCGTTCCACCAGTTGTTGCCGAAGTAGAGCACGGCGGCGACAATGGCGGCGGTGACGGCCATGGTGATGCGGGCGCGCGCGCGATCTTCCGGCCGGGGCCGATCGCCGGGATCAAGCCTGGCCTCCCGCGAGGCGGCGCCCATGAGACTGATGGCGCCGAGGGAAAGCAGCAGACCCAGCGCGCCGAGCGTGATGCCGAGGCCTGTTTGCATGCTTTCGGTGCGGCTGGCGAGCGCGGGAACCGGTACGGCGAGTGTGCCTTCGCCCAGGGCGCCTTGCACCATCACCTTCACCTGCCAGGAGCCCGAACTCATCATCCACAATCCGCCGGTGAAGAAGCGGGGATCGTCTTTTGAACGGGTGGCGACGTCGGGCGTGGGAGCAAACTTCGCCCCCGCGCCTGTCATGGGCGTGGGGACGATGCGGACATCGCGCACATCGGAATTGCGGACCCTGATCTCCACTTCCGCCACGCCGGGGATCACCACTGGCGGCCGCACGGTGACGAAGAGCGAATAGGGCCCGGCGCTGCCTTCGAGGAAAATATCGGGACTGCCGATGTGGGCCAGGGCGGGCAGCGCGGTGAGGGCCAGAAGGGGAAGCAATCTCATCGGCGGATCTTGCGCATCCAGTCACCCCAGCCCAATCCCAGCCTGGCCGAGAGCATGGCGAAGGCGGCGGCAATCGCCATGCCGCGCCAGAAGTCCGGCTCAGTGGGAAGAAAAACGTTGCGGAAGAGGTAGGACTGCGGGTGGGTGTAGTAGCCGAAAATATGCGTGCCGAAGATCCAGTTGCGCGATGCCGGAGACATCAGGAACTCGGCGAAGCGCCACTGCACGGCCGCCAGCAGAGCGAGGAAAACGAGGCCCGATACGGCGCCCAGCAGCCACTTGTTCCAACGTGCGGTCCGCTGCCACAGCAGGTCGAGGGCGATGGCCGGCACAAGAAACAGAGGAGGAAACGGCGGCGGCACGAATTGTTTGGTGGGGTAGTAGACCGGACCCAGTTTCGGTTCGGCGGGGAACAGCGGGAGAATCCAGATGCAGCCCAACAGGAAAGCCGTGTAGATGGCGGCGGTGAGGGTTGCGCCCCAGCGCACGCCCGACGCCCTGGCGATGCCCGCCAGCACCACCGGAATCGCCACGGCCAGTTTCTGATAGAAACCGGCGCGGTGCATTTGGGTGCGCTCGCTGAACTCCATCAGCAGGATCATGAGCAGCACGATGAGCATGGCGCCGACGTAGAGATAGCAGAGCGTGAGGCGGCGCTTCAACTCGCCATCGGCGCGGTTCATGCGGCCGAGGATGAGCATCAGCGCCCCCAGCATCACCATTCCGGACCCGAATATCAGGAGTACGTGGGGAGGGCTGACAATCTTCACGTCAAGCCCGTAGGCGTTGTGCCACCAGTCGTCAAACGGCGCCGAGGTGAGCATGGCGACGCCGCCCCAGGCGGCAATAAAAGCGCCCAGCGGCGCCTTGAATCCCCACATGGAGATGACCGCCGGATCGTCCACCCAGCGGAAGGTGCGCGAGAAAATCAGATAGGCGCAGCTTAATCCGCCCAGGACGCCGCAGAGATAGATGGCGATGTGGGCGGGGGTCCAGAAGCTGTCGCGGCCGATGGCGCGATGCCAGGAGATGTCCCAATGCGCGCCGATCATCGCCGAGGTGACCGAGAAGATGGCGCACCATACATACCAGGGGATCGTCATGGCTCTAGCGTCCCTTGAAGCTGATTTCCCGGAAGTAGACGGTGGAGCGGCCGTCGTGATTCTGCAGTCCGATGTAGCCTTCATCGGGACGCGGACCGCGCACGGGTTCGTACCACTGTTTGCGCTCCGGTACGGGCTGGCCCTCGCGGAATTCGTTCACCTTTTTGCCGTTGAGAAAGACAGTGGTCAGCCGGCCCTTGAGGACGATGTCCATGGTGTTCCATTCGCCGGCGGGCTTCTGGTTGCGGAGCGTGACTTTGCTGATGGAGTAGATCGCGCCGGTGGAGTGCCACTCATCGCCGGCGGCGTCGATCTGTACTTCGTAGCCGTTATGCACGCCGTACCAGGGATCCCTGGGAGGTTCGGGCAGGCGGATGACGACGCCGGAATTGTCGCGCGCGCCGGTGGTTTTGAAGACGACGCGCAAGGTTCCGTTGCCCAGTTTTTTTCCTCCGTGGTAAAGCAGGCCCATGCCGCCTTCAGTTTTGAGCAAACCGTCCTCCACTGTGAATCTACCGGGGCCGGTCATGGTCCAGCCGCTGAGATCCTTCCCGTTGAAAAGCTGCTCCCAACCGCCGCCGTACAGGGATGCGGCGAGAAGAAAAACGACGATGCGCATACTCGTATTCTAAGGCCGGGCCAGGGGTTCACTGGTTGCGGCCGGGGAAAGGGCGGCGGCGAGCGGCGGTGGCTGCAGGAGGAGAGTGGACATGCGAGGGCCGGGCAGGATGATTCCGGAGAGGTTCAACGGATCGGCGCTTGAGACCTGGACCGGTTCGGCCGGTTCGGCGCGGCGCACGGCGCGCAACAGGTCAATGGCTTCGGGCAGCGCGAACTGTTCGCCCGAATAGCCGGCGACAAAACGGCCGCCGCGGATTTCGCCCTTGGCTTCCATTCTGCGCAGCACGGGCAGCAGGTCGCGCCAGTAGGGCGAGTTGGATTCGCGCGCGAGCAGATCGCGGAAAAGAACGCCCCACCGCGACAGCAGTTGGCGCGCAAAATTGGCGGCTCTCTCATCGGCGGTGGCCGAGGCAAGGGTGCGCCGCATCAGGGCCCAACGGCCGGCGGCGTGGCGTGGTCTTGCATGGCGGCCGCGTCCTTCGCCCTTGCGCCGCTTGGGGTCGATCAGGGCGCGGAGGTTCTCAAAGCCATCGGCGGTCACCATCCCTGCGGCCACCAATTCCCAAAGAGCATCCTCCACTTCGCTGGAGAGCCGGTGGGCGCCGGTGGTGAGCTCATTGAAGAACGATGCCCCGTATTGGCGCAGCACTTTCAGAATGTCGTGCGCGGCGTGCGAAAGGGAAGATTCATCGGTGTTCAGCGGCTGCACCAGCCATGAGGCGTTGTCGCGCAGAAAGAACGAAATGGGAGCGATGCGCGAGGGGCGCACTCTGCGGCCGCTGTCGGTCTCCATGGCCGGATGCGGCGACAGCCTGCCCCACATCACTTCACCGGAAAGACAAAGCTCGTCGAGAAACGCGGGGTCGTAATTTGCGATGCGGCGCGCGAAGATCTCCGATTCCCACGCCGAGGCAGGCAGTTCATAGCCCTGAAGCTGCCGTACGATCTGCAAAGTGCCCGCCGGCCCGTGCAACTGGGAGTGTGGCGCCACGTGTTGCCAGCGGCACAGGAAGCGGTGAAACTCCAGCGAGGTAACGGGCTCAATTTCGCGCCGCAATTTTCCGAGCGTGGCGCGATGAATGCGCGCCAGAATGCGCCGGTTGCACCATTGCCTGGCGGCGCCGGCGGCGTTGGAAAAATGGCCCTGCAGGATTTGCCCTTCCGATTCCAGCTTCAACAGGGCGGCGCCGATTTCCTGTTCGGGAAAGGCCAGCCGGGCGGCGAGTTCGGCGGCTGTGACGGGGCCGAGGGACTCCAGCCATCCGCGCACGATGGGGATGGCGTCATCGGCGGCGTGGGTTCGTTCCACCGCGGTCCAGAAGATGGCGCCACCGCGCCGGTGTTCAAAGACACGGCCATCGGCGCGAAGCTGGTGGAACCATTCGCGCCAGTTTTCATCGGGAGGCAGATTAACCAGGGTGAGCAGCGCGTCGTGCAACTCATCGGCGTCGCGAACCTCCGGCCACACCTCTTCGCTCACCTGCGCGATGGCCGCCGGATCGAGAATGCCATCGTCATCGGCGAAGCCGGTGCGCAGGGTGCGGCGCAGTTGCACGGCGCGCGCCCGCCGTTCTTCGAGCGGCGCATCGTCAAGGAAGGCGTAAGGATTGGCGTTGAGAATTTCGTGAGAGAAGGGTGAAGCTTCGGCGGTCTCCACCGCATGGGTGCGGATGCGGCCGTCCAGGATGCCTTCCACCAGGTGTTTCAGACCATGCAGATCCATCGCCTCGTAGAGGCAGTTGTTGATGGTTTCCTTCACCAGTGGATGATCGGGGATTCGTGGCGGTCCGGTGAGGTTCTCCGCGCAGGCGGCCTGATCGGGGAAAACGGCGGCGAGCAGATCGTCGGACTTCATCCGTTGGATGGGAGCGGGGACGCGGGCGCCGCCGCGCGACCGCAGGATGGCCAGCGCGCGGGTGGCATTCCAGCGCCATCGCGCGTTAAACATGGGCGAAACCAGCAGCGCCTGTTTCAGGACGTCTTCCACGGTGGCGGGGCGGAGAAACTCGAACACCAGTTCGAGGGGGAAGGAGTGCTGATCGCTAAGAGAGATTACGATCCCATTATCCGTAGCCGCCGCCTGCAGCTCAAAGTTGAACGTGCGGCAGAAGCGCTTGCGCAGCGCGAGGCCCCAAGCCCGGTTGATGCGCGATCCCAGGGGCGAATGCAGAATCAACTGCATGCCGCCGGCCTCGTCGAAGAAGCGCTCCGCCACGATGGTGTCTCCGGTGGGTAACGCGCCCAGGTGGGCCGCTGAGGCGGTGATGTAGGCGATCGCCTGGCGCGCGCCCGCTTCGTCGAGTCCGCACTGTTGCTGGAGGAAGGCCGGCGCGCTTGCGGGACTGGCGGCGACGGTGCGCCGTACCTGGGAGACAAACGCCGACAGTTCAATGGAACGTCCCGGCGCTTCGCCGAACCAGAAGGGAATGGATGGCGGCTGCGCCCCGGCATCCTCCACGCGGACGCGTCCCGGTTCCACGCGCTTGATTCGCCAGGAGTGGGTACCCAGCAGAAACACGTCGCCGGCCATGCTCTCGATGGCGAAGTCCTCTTCGACGGTTCCGATGGTCTTGCCGTCCGGTTCGGCGATCACCGAATAGAGTCCGGTTTCAGGAATCGCGCCGCCGGAGGTGATGGCGGTGAGGCGCGCGCCCCTGCGTCCTTTGACGCGATGATTCACCTGGTCGCGATGCAGATACGCTCCGCTGCGGCCGCGCGAGGTGACGATACCCTCTGAGAGCATCACGATGATGTCGTCGAAGTCGCGCCGCTCCAGGCCGCGATAAGGGTAGGCGGTACGCACCATGGCGAAGAGCGCGTCTTCCTCCCAGGTCTGGCAGGCCGCTTCGGCCACGATCTGCTGGGCGAGGATATCCAGCGCGTTTTGCGGAATCTCAATGCGCTCCAGTTCGCCGGAGCGGATGGCGTGGATGAGCGCCGCGCACTCCACCAGTTCGTCGCGGGTGGTGGGGAAGATGCGGCCTTTGGGAAGCGCGTGGACCCAATGTCCGGCGCGGCCGATGCGCTGCAGGGCTACCGCGATGGAGCGCGGCGAACCGATTTGGCATACGATGTCGACGCTGCCGATGTCGATGCCAAGTTCCAGTGAAGCGGTGGCCACGACGGCGCGCAGTTCCCCGTTCTTCAGCTTCTGTTCGGCGTCCAGCCGCAGTGTTTTCGAAAGGCTTCCGTGATGCGGCAGCACCATGTTTTCGCCCAGCCGTTCGCTGAGGGCGTGAGAGACACGCTCAGAAAGGCGGCGGGTGTTGACGAAGACCAGGGTGGTGCGGTGGCGCAGAATTTCGGCGCACAGCCGGTCGTAGATCTCGGCCCACATTTCGTTGCTGAGGATGGGGCCAAGTTCATCGGTGGGCACCTCGATGCCGATGTCCATCTCACGGCGGTGGCCGACGTTGACGATGCGCGTTTCCGGGGCCAGGAAGCCGGCCACATCCTCCAGGGGTTTCACGGTCGCCGACAGCCCGATGCGCAGCGGACTGGATCCGGTGAGCGCATCCAGACGCGCCAGCGACAAGGAAAGGTGGGCGCCGCGCTTGTCGTCGGCGATGGCGTGGATTTCATCGACGATCACCGTGCGCACGTCCTTCAGCCATTGGCGCGAACGTTCGGCGGTAAGAAGAATGTAGAGGGACTCAGGCGTGGTGACGAGGATGTGAGGCGGCTTGCGGCCCATGCGCAGGCGTTCGGAGGCGGGTGTGTCGCCGGTGCGCAGAGCGGTGCGGATCTCGCCGAGCGGCACTCCCTGCCGGGAGGCCAGTTCCTGAATTTCAGCAAGCGGCCGGTCGAGGTTTTTCTGCACGTCGTTGCTGAGCGCCTTCAACGGCGAGACGTAGAGCACCTGCGTTTTGTCCTGGAGTGTGCCGGCGCGGGATTCCCGCACGAGGCGGTCGAGGCACACAAGAAATGCCGCTAATGTTTTGCCGGAGCCGGTGGGCGCGGAGATGAGAACATTGCGGTCCTGCTGAATCTCGCTCCAGCCCCGCATCTGCGGCTCAGTGGGTGTACCGATACGCTCAGTGAACCATTGCCGGATGAGGGGATCAAAACCGCTGAGGGCCACATCCCTATTTTCGCCTATCGATGGAACTCACGGTTTCAATCGCGGGCGGAGGCGCGTTGAATCCGGTCGCGAATGCCGCACCACTCCATGGCCTGGGGTACGGCTTCGATGGCGATCCAATCCAGGCCGGCCTGATCGGCGCGGTCGAGCGCATCGTAGAGTTGGTGGGCGTAGGCCTCGGCAGTATCACCCAGTCGGAGCTTTAACTCCGCTTCCAGTTCCCGCCGCCACCAAAGATAGGCGCCCCGGCCGGGAGGAAGCGATCCATCGACGATCAGCAGCGGGGTGCGCGGGCTGTAGTGGCGCGCGTGCATGCCGGGCGAGGGATGGGCGCCTTCGGCCATGCCCGCCTTCGCCAGCGGCTGCCCGATGACGGACTCCAGCTCTTCGAGTGGAATCATCCCGGGCCGCAGCAGGGTGGCCGGGCCGGCAAGAGAAAGCACGGTGGACTCAATGCCCACATCGCAGGGGCCGCCATCGAGGATCATGTCGATCTGATCGCCGAGCGAACGCCGGACGTGCTCCGCGGTGGTTGGGGAGATCCCTGTGAAGCGGTTGGCACTGGGGGCGGCCAAGGGTGTGGCGGAGCGGCGGATCAGTTCAAGCGCGGCCGGGTGGGCGGGCATGCGAAGGCCGACGGTGGAAAGGCCGGCGGTGACGATGTCCGGAACGACAGGCTTCTTGGGCAGGACGATGGTAAGGGGCCCGGGCCAATAGCGCGCCGCCAGCCGCGAGGCGGACTGGGGCCAATCGGTTACCAGGCTGCGCGCCATTTCCACGCTGCAGACATGCACGATCAGCGGGCTGGTGGATGGACGGCCCTTGACGGCGTAAATGCGCGCGACGGCCTGCGCGTTCAATGCATCGGCGCCCAGTCCGTAGACGGTTTCAGTAGGAATGGCCACCAGGCCGCCGGAGCGAATGATGGCGGCGGCGCGGTCCAGTTCCTGTTGGCGGATCACTCCGGAAGATCATCCTTCGCGTCGCCGGCCGTTTTGCCGGTCTTGCGCCACACCAGCCATGCATGCATGAGTTCATCCATGTCGCCGTCGAGCACGCGGTCCACGTCGCCGATGGAGAGCTTGGTGCGGTGATCCTTGATGAGGCGGTAGGGCGCCAGCACGTAGCTGCGAATCTGGCTGCCGAAGTTGATTTCGAGCTTGGTATCTTCCAGCTTGCGCTCAGCGGCCCGCTTCTTGGCCATCTCATGCTCATAGAGGCGCGCCTTCAGTTGCTTCATGGCGCTGGCGCGGTTCTTGTGCTGGGACCGTTCGTTCTGGCACTGGACGACGATGCCGGTGGGAAGGTGCGTCATGCGGATGGCGGAATCGGTACGGTTGACGTGCTGGCCGCCGGCGCCGGAAGCGCGAAAGGTGTCCACGCGGACATCGTCGGGTTTGATGTCGATTTTGATTTCGTCGTCGATCTGCGGGATGACGAAGACCGAAGCGAAGGAAGTATGCCGGCGCGCGTTGGCGTCGAAGGGCGAGATGCGGACCAGGCGATGTACGCCCACTTCGGACTGCAACAGGCCGTAGACGTTTTCGCCGTTGATTTCGACCGTGGCTGACTTGATGCCTGCGCCTTCGCCTTCCTGACGGTCAGTGACGACGGAAGTGAAGCCCTTACGTTCCGCCCAGCGCAGGAACATGCGCAGGAGCATCTCCGCCCAATCCTGGCTTTCGGTGCCACCGGCGCCGGGATGGATGGTGACGATGGCGTCGCGGGCGTCGTTGTCGCCGGAAAGCAGCATGGCCGTTTCCAGCCCTTCCAGACGGCGCGAGAGCTGGCGGATTTCACGGTCGATTTCGCCCGACACGTCTTCGCCTTCCTGCGCCAGTTCAAAGAGGGTGTCGATGTCGGAGGTGATGGAAGCGATGGAGGAGTCATTCTGAATGGCCTCTTCCAGGCGTTTGCGCTCCTGCATAACCTTCTGGCTCTCTTCGGGTTGGTTCCAGAAATCGGGCGAGGAGATTTTCGATTCCAGTGCGTCGAATGCCTTGCGTTTTTTGGGGGCGTCAAAGATAGCTCCGCACAGCTTCTGCCTGCTGGCGGAGCGATACGTACTCTCGTTGGAGTTCGTCGAGGGTCATAACATGATTTTAACAGACCTTTACATCGCGGCTGCGGCCGGAGGGGCTATCCTGATCCTAATGCCGTACCGCCAGCTTACAGTCCAGGACCGGGAGCGGGCGATGCTCGAGGTGGCCGCCTCCATCCCGGTACATTCGACGATCCACGATCTGTTCCGGGACCTTGTGGATAAGCTCAGCCGATTTGTTCACTTTGACCGTTTGCTGCTGTTGACCTACAACGAAGAGACGGACGAGGTGATGGTGAAGGAGATCTACTCCACGCTGCCGCACAACATTCCGGTGAGCTATGCGATGCCGGCGGGCCAGACTCCGGCGGGGGAAGTGATCCGCACGCAGAAGCGCCTTTTCATCGCCGATATCGAGAAGGAGACGCGCTATCCGGAACTGATGTCATTTCTGCGCGGGGAGCAGCTTCGTACGTTTGGATACCTGCCGCTGGGTACGGCTTCCCACAAGATTGGCGCGCTGGGATTCGCCACCAGGGCCGAGATGAACTACACCGAGGCGGACCTGGACTTTCTGGAGCAGGTGACCGGGCCGGTGGCGGTGGCCGTGGAGAACATCCTCAACCGCGCGCAAGTGGAAAGCGAGCGGGACCGCCTGCGGGCGATCCTGGAGGTAAACAACGCGCTGGTGACGCAGTTGGATTCGCGCCCGCTATTCGATGAAATCTCACGGGTGCTGCAGCGCTACGTGCCGCACGAATTTCTGACGCTGGCGGTTTGGGCGCCCGACGAGCAGCAACTGCGGCTGCGCTATGCCGCCACCCACGATGCGGCGCTGATGCGCGATACGGATTATGTGCTGCCTTTGGACAGCACTCCGACGGGACTGGCTTTTTCCACCGGCGCGCCCCAGGTGTTCGATTTCGCCCGTCTGGCGGGCATGGCCCACTTGATCCGGAAGATGATGGCGGATCTCGGAATCCGGTCGGCCTGTAGCGTACCGCTTCGAACAGCGCGCGGCAGGATCGGGGCGATCAGCGTGGGCAGCCGGGAGGATGGCGGCTTCGGCGCCGGCAAGGTGGCGCTGCTTGAATCGGTGGCCAGCCAACTGGCAATTGCGGTGGAGAACGCGACGGCATTTTCGCGGGTGGAAGAGTTGAACCGCCGGCTGAGCGAGGCCAAGCTTTACCTGGAAGAAGAACTGAATGAAGCCATCTCGTCCTCCGATGAGATGCTGGGCACGAGCGCCGGGATGCGGCAGGTTCTGCAGCAGATTGAGACCGTGGCCCCAACCGACGCCACCGTGCTGATTTCCGGCCAGACCGGCAGCGGCAAGGAACTGGTGGCCCGGGCGCTGCATCACAAGAGCACGCGGGCTGGCGGCACTTTCGTGAAGCTGAACTGCGCCGCCATTCCCACCGGTCTGCTGGAAAGTGAGTTGTTCGGCCATGAGCGGGGCGCCTTCACGGGCGCGATCGCGCAAAAGATCGGCCGTTTCGAAATCGCCCATCAGGGCACGCTGTTCCTGGATGAAATCGGAGAAATTCCTCTGGAATTGCAGCCCAAGCTGCTGCGTGTGCTTCAGGAAAAAGAGTTCGAGAGGTTGGGGGGAGTGCGGACGATCCGCACCGACGCGCGGCTGGTGGCGGCGACCAACCGGGACTTGAAGAAGATGGTGGAAGCAGGCCAGTTCCGGGGCGACCTATACTACCGGCTGAACGTGTTTCCCATCCACGTGCCTCCGCTTCGTGAGCGGAAGGAAGACATTCCGCTGTTGGCGATGCATTTCACAAGGGAATACTCGCGGCGTTTCGGGAGGCACATCCAGTCGATTCCATCGGACGCCATCGACCGGCTTGTACGCTATCCGTGGCCGGGCAACATCAGGGAACTGCAGAATCTGATCGAGCGGTCCGTGATCCTGTCGAGCGGTGACACGCTGCGAATTCCCCTGCAGGAGCTGGAGGCAACGGTGACGGGGGCTGCCGAGGCGCCGTTGACGGGCACAATGGAAGAGGTGGAGCGCGAGACCATCCGGCGGGCGATCAGCGAGTGTAACGGGGTGATCGGCGGGCCAAAAGGCGCGGCGGCAAAGCTGGGGATGAAGCGCACGACGCTGCTTTACCGGATGGATAAGCTGGGCATCAACGGCCGGTAGCGGCCAGCTTCTCGCGGAACAGGCGCTCGAAGCGTTCCACCGCCGCCTGGTAGCCCTGAGGATCGACGAACGAACCGGCCTGGTGTTTTTTCGCCATGTCGTACTGTGAGGCGTGGCCGGCAACCCAGATCTCGGGCGCCAGATTTTTGAGCAGCCGGAAGGTGCTTTCGTAGTCCCTGACGATGTCCGGATACCAGGTGTTGCCCGCCAGCGGCATCACCACGCTGGGCATGTTGACGATTAGCACGCTGCGCTTGCGGCCGCCTTCCTCCACCGTCATCGAGTAGCTGACGCTGCCCTTGGTGTGGCCGGGCATCAACTGCACGGTGAGTTCGGATCCGCCGAGGCTGATGCGGTCGCCGTGTTTCAGCCTGCG
>JANRLE010000039.1:0-4117 GCA_033762895.1 Bryobacteraceae bacterium
TGAGCCGCAGCACACACATCGACACCTGCATCACATCCTGGAGATGGTCGAAAAGTCCGCCCTGCCGGCGGCGGTGAAACAGAACGCTGGCGCGGTGTTCCAACGGCTGGGCGAAGCCGAAGCCAAGGTGCACCAAACCACGCTGCAGAAAGTGCACTTCCATGAAGTAGGCGCCGTCGATTCCATTTGCGACATCGCAGGCGCATGCCTCGGCCTGCATCTGCTCGGCGTGGAACGGCTCTACTGCTCGGCGTTGAATGTCGGCAGTGGGACAGCCAATACCGAGCATGGCGTGCTGCCGGTGCCCACGCCGGCTACTGCGGAACTGCTCATTGGCAAACCGGTCTACTCCTCCGGCCCAACGATGGAGCTCACCACGCCCACCGGCGCGGCCCTGGCCGTGACCCTGGCCCAAAGCTTCGGCCCCATGCCGGCGATGAGCATCACCGCGGCGGGCTACGGCGCCGGCGATCGCGATTTCCCCGTCCAGGCCAACGTCCTGCGCTTCACCCTTGGCGTCGCCGTCGCGGCCGTTGAAGCCACCACCGTCACCGTCATCGAAGCCAACATCGACGACACCTCGCCGCAGGTGCTGGGCTACACCATGGACCGCCTGTTCCAGGCCGGCGCGCTGGACGTATCCATCGAACCGCTGCTGATGAAGAAGAACCGCCAGGGCTCGCTGCTGCGCGTCATCACGACGCCTGAAACCCAGGAGCCACTGTGCGAAATCATCTTCCAGGAAACCACCACACTGGGCCTGCGCCTCTACCGCGCCGAACGCCGTGTGCAACCGCGCAGCTTTGTGGAAGTGGAGACGCCGCACGGCCGCGTCCGCATGAAAGTTTCCCCCGGCGGCGCGTTTGCGCCAGAATATGAAGATTGCCGCCAGATCGCGGAATCAAAGGGGGTTCCGCTGAAGCAGGTGATCGCCGACGCCAACTATTCCTATCTCAAGAACAGATGAAATACTACCTGACCGTACCGATCTATTACGTCAACGCCGCCCCGCACATCGGCCACTTCTATACGACGATGGTCGCCGACGCCATCAAGCGCTTCAAGCAGATGTTGGGCTATGAGGTGGTGCTCACCACCGGCAGCGATGAGAACAGCGTCAACGTGGAACGCGCTGCCGCCGCCAAGGGCATGTCGCCGGGCGATTTCGCCGCCGTCATCGCCGATGAGTTTCAACAGGTGTGGAAGTCCACCCGCCTTGGGGTGGACCGCTTCGTGCGCAGCTCCGATCCCAAGCACCATGAAACCGTGCAGTGGCTGTTTCAACGCTGCATGGAGAACGGCTATATCTACCAGGGTTCCTACACCGGCCAATACTGCGTCAGTTGCAACCTTTATGTGAATGAAGCCAAGGCCGGCGACCCTTGCCCGGATTGCGGCCGTCCCACCGAAACGGTGACCGAGGAGAACTACTTCTTCAAGCTCTCCGCCTTCCAGGACAAGCTGCTGGAACTGTACGAAACGAACCCGAAGTGGATGCAGCCGGAGATCCGCCGCAACGAAGTGATGTCGTTCGTGCGGCAGGGGCTCACCGATCTTTCCATCACGCGCAGCAACCTGACGTGGGGCATCCCGGTGCCGGTGGAAGGCAAGCATATTTTCTATGTCTGGTTCGACGCGCTGATCTGCTACTTCACCGCGGTGCGCGGGGAAGACCGCTGGCCGGCGGATCTGCACCTGATTGGAAAAGAGATCATCCGCTTCCACGCCATCTACTGGCCGGCGTTTCTGATGGCCGCAGGATTACCGCTTCCCAAACAGGTGTTCGCTCACGGCTGGCTGCTGTTTGAGAACGACAAGATGAGCAAGTCGCGCGGCAACATCGTGCGGCCCGTACCCATTCAGGACGTGATGGGCATCGACGCGCTGCGCTACTTCCTGCTGAGGGAGGTGCCGTTCGGCGCCGATGGCAGCTTCAGCTACGACGCACTGGTGGCGCGGTATAACGCCGATCTGGCCAACGGGCTGGGCAACCTGGTGTCGCGCACGCTGAGCATGATTCACCAGTATCGCGGGGGCGCGGTGCCGGCGGGAGTGCCGGAGATCGATGCGCCCATCGCGGCGAAGGCCGCCGAAGTTATCGCCGCCTTTGCGCCTGCTTTCGAGGCGTTTGAATATTCAAAGGCGCTGGAAGCGGTATGGGGATTGATTGGCACAGTAGACAAGTTCATCGTCACGCAGGCGCCGTGGACGCTGGCCAAGAACACCGATCCCGAAGCGCAGCGCAAGCTCGACGGCACGCTGTATGCGGCGGCCGAAGCCGTGCGCATCGCCGCAACGCTGTTGGCGCCGATCATGCCCGATTCCATCGCGAAGATCTGGGCGCAGCTTGGCATGCCCGCGCCGGTGGGTTCCGCGCGGTTGGATCAACTGGCCTGGGGCCAACTGGCCGCCGGACAGCAGACACAGAAGCCGACGCCGGTGTTTCCGCGCATCGACGCGGCAATCGCGATCCCCAGAATGCAGGAATTGGAAGTGGCCGAACTCGCCCGCCAGAACGCGCTGCTGGGGAAGGCGAAGAAGGAAGAAGAGCCTTCGAACATCGCCCCCATCGCGCCTGAAATCACCATCGACGATTTCGGCAAAGTGGATCTGCGTGTCGGAAAAGTGCTCACAGCGGAAGCGGTGAAGGGCGCCGATAAGCTGCTGCATTTGAGCGTGGATATCGGCGAAGCTCAGCCGCGGTCGATCGTGGCCGGCATCGCGCTGGCCTATAGGCCGGATCAGTTGATCGGCCGCAAGGTGGTGATCGTGGCCAATCTCGCGCCTCGCAAACTGCGCGGGCTCACGTCGCAGGGTATGATTGTGGCCGCGTCGCTCGAAGGCGGATCGCCCGTGCTGGCGGCGTTCCTCGAAGACGTGCCCGTGGGAGCGCGCCTGAAATGAGTCTCATCGACTCACACTGCCACCTGGACGACAACCGATTCGATTCCGACCGCGACGCTGTGATCGAGCGGGCTCTGGATGCCGGGGTGACGACGATGATGAGCATCGGCACCGGCGATGGGCCACCGGATCTGGAGGTGGCCCTGCGGCTGGCGGATCAGTACGCCTGTGTCTGGGCCACGGTGGGCGTGCATCCGCACAATGCCGCCAAGGCCACCGATACGACGCTGGGCGAACTGGAGGCGCTGCTCAAGCATCCCAGGGTGCTGGCGCTGGGGGAAATCGGGCTGGACTATCATTACGATTTCTCACCGCGGGACACGCAGCGCGCATTGTTCCGTGATCAGTTGGATCTGGCGCGGCGTGCCGCGAAGCCCGTGGTGATTCACACGCGCGAAGCCTGGGACGACACGTTCGCGGTGCTGGAGGAGCACTGGCAGGGCGCCGGCATTATGCATTGCTTCAGCGGCGGACCGATGGAAGCGCGGCGGGCGTTGGCCATGGGATTCTACATCTCATTCGCCGGCGTGGTGACGTTCCCCAAGGCCGTGGACCTACAGGCCGCGGCGGTGGAAGTGCCGCTGGATCGTATGCTGATCGAGACTGACGCGCCGTATCTGGCGCCCATCCCGCATCGCGGGCGGCGCAATGAACCGTCGTATGTGGCCCACACGGCGAGTAAGTTGGCCGAGTTACGCGGGGCGCCGGTGGAAGAGATCGAAGCGGCAACGGCGGCGAACTTCCGCCGTCTTATGCACTGCCCTTAAACAAGTCCTCCGCCGTCAGCCGGAACGCCGGCTCAGCGAATTCGATCGCGTCTACCGCCAGCAGGCTCGCGCCGTCGTAACGATGAATGGTTCGGCGTTCGGGATCGATGAGCCAGATGTAGGGCACGCCCCAGGCATGGTAGTCATTGAGCCGGTCGAGGATCTCGCGGTGCTCGTCGCGCGGAGACAGGATCTCCGCAATTCCCAGCGCAACCCGTTTGGGATAGGGTGATTCAGCTTCGCCGGCATAAAAGGCGAGATCTGCGATGCGCCACCGCTCCGTAGCCATGGGGAGGTGGATTTCCGGGTAAACGTAAAGCCCAACAGGCTCGCCGCCCACCACCGTTGCGGCAACGACGCGACGTTGAATGCGTGAATGCGACGTTCCCGGCATAGACCGCTCCACCAGTTCCCCTTCCAGGTAGTCCGGCGGATGCTCAAAGGCT
>JANRLE010000040.1:0-30857 GCA_033762895.1 Bryobacteraceae bacterium
TAGGCCTCCGCCCGGAAACCGTGCGTCTCGAGCGATGACGTACTACGACGAACTAGGGTTGAGCCGGAAGGCGAGCGCGGAAGAAATCCGCGACGCCTACAAACAGTTGGCGCGGCTACTGCATCCGGACCGTCTACAGGATGAGAAACAGCGAAGTCTGGCCGAAGGCCAGATGAAACGCCTGAACCATATCTATGAGACGCTGACGCACCCGGAACGGCGCCGCGAGTACGACCTGTCACTCAAGGACTTCCAACACCTGCCCGAAATGGTGTTTGTGCCTGAGCCCCCGCCACGGCGCCGCCCGCATCGCAATCCTGGCTGGTCACGGCCGGGCTGGGAAATCGGCTTCCGAAGGCAGGTGGAAAAGCACAGCGTGATTCTGGCCGCGCTGGCTGGCGCATTTGTTGCTTATCTCTTCCTGCCGGCGCCGGATCCGGTTCCCGCTCAACCGGTGCAGACAATCGAACAGGCGGTGGAAGCTTCACCCGCACCAGTGGCGCAACCCCGCAAGAACAGTGGGCCCAGCGCCGAAGTTGCCAACGATCAGGGGCTTTCGGTGCTGATCGCGAATCTTCGCAATCGCCTCCACCAGGCGGAGCAGGATCGCGATTATGCGATGGCGCGCCTTCGTATGATGGAGAAAAAGTTGGAGGAATCACACGCCAACCGCGGGACGCCAGCCGCCGAGATCACGCCTGCCCCGGCCCCGGTTCCCATCCAGGCCGCACCCCCACCGCCATCCCCCGCCCCAAACCCGAAAACGGCTGCAGGGACGCGCAGCCTAAGTGGACGCTGGTACTACGTGAAGCCAGCCGGCGGCGAACCCGCCAGGAACCTCTATCCACCGGAGTATATTGAATGCGCCATTCTGGACGAAGCCGGTGGCCTGATCCGGGGCCGCTACCGGGCCCGGTACAGGGTGACGGACCGGGCGATTTCTCCCGAAGTCGTCTTTCAGTTCGCTGGCGCCGCATCGCGCGACTCGGCCGTCCTCAGTTGGACCGGCGCGGGGGGAGCGACGGGTGAAGTCCGCATCCGCCTGGTGAGCGCAAACACGATGGAATTGGCCTGGGTGGCGTCGGACCTGGGCCGCTACCAGGGGCTGGGCTATGGCACCGCGGTGCTGGTGAGACGGCAGGAGCCCTAGCACCCTCACGGCAGCCGCCCTACAGCGATCGCTTCCCCCACGCTCAGGATGACCGGCGCTCCCGAGGCCGCGCACTGTGGCAGCGCCGCGCGGATTTCCAGCATCCCCAGCGTTCCCGCGGGCAAGCGGGTACTGCGAATTTCCGCGGACTGCCCGTCCACACGCAGCGCCAGCGGGGCGGCCGGTTTTCGCGGCGCCTGGGTGCCTGTCTCACCGGTAGCGATGGGCGGATCTGTGACGCCGAATCCGGTCGCCCACAGCACGACTTCGCCATCCTCCACGCGGATCTGTGAAAACAGCCCGGGACTGGTTGAGACGATCGAGATCCGCTTGGGCGGCGAGGTCCGGCCCTCGATGGTCACCACCAGATCCGCCTCCGTCAGGCTGGCGATCTCATAGGGGACCCGAGCATTGATCTGGCCTTCCCCCGCGTAGAGAACCGGCGAGTTGGTTCCGCCAACTGAAACCGTTGCGCCATCCCCGAAGCCGCTGCCGTAAACCGATACCAACTCGCCGGGCGAACGGGCGCCGCCCTCCCCACTAAACGCATTCACCACCGCCGCCACTTGCGGACCGGCGGCGGGACCGAGCAGCAACAGGTCATTCACCTGGCCCCTCTCCGTGCTGCCCCCGAAATAAAGTACCCCGAGGCCGGGCGCATAGGCCGCCTCGTGCCGGTCGCGCGGCGCCGGCGCCGCATCGGGGTTGATCTGACGCCAGAGGTTCGCCTCGGGTGTGTACTCCCAGGTGTCCGCCAGCTTTCCCCGTTCGCCCGAACCGCTGAACAGCAGCAGCACACGCCTTGCCGTATCGAAGCCCATGCCATACCACTGGCGCGGCGGAGGCTTCACCGCGCCCGTCCGTTCCGTCCACTGATGGGTATTCAGGTCGAACGACCACAGGTCGCCCAGCGGACAGGGACCGAATCCACTGGCGCAGCCGCCGTAGAGCAGCATCTGATCTCCGGCTTCATCCAGAACGGCGTGGTGCAGACAGCGGCGCAGCGGGCGGCCCGAGGACGGGGAAATATTGCGCCACCCGTCGCGCGAAAGATCGAAGGCCCAGGTGTCGTCAAAGCGGCCCGCATCGGTGAATCCATGGGAGATCACCATCCGGTCGCGCGCCGCATCGTAGACAGCGGAATGGCCGTAGCGGCGGCTGGGGCCGGCATCATCGCGGGCAAGCTGCATCCAGACGTTTCGCGCGATGTCGTAGGACCAGGTGTCGGAAAAGAAGCCCGACGCCTGTCCGGCAAACAGGATCAGCCGGCCGCGCCGCGCATCCAGAGTCAATGTGTGGCCGAAACGGGCCGGCGGCAGGCTGCCGGAAGGCCGCAGTACGGTCCATGCGCGTCTTTCAAGAGAGTAAGCCCATAAGTCGTTACGAAACGATGTATCCCGCCCCCCGAACAGGAATACCTGTTTGGACTCGGCATGATAGGCGATCGCCCCATCGATGCGCGCCGAGGGCGCCTCACCCGCCGCCTCCAGGGTTTGAAACCGGTAATCCTGCGCCGTTAGAAACAAAGGCGCAGCAAGCAGAAACGATGACATTCGCCGCATCGCACTGTATAGTGTCGGAGCGGAACAGCTTATTCCCCCTTGGCGCGGGAATATTGTGGCCCCGACCGGTCATTTCATGGCGTGCGGCAAAACGGGAAGGGAGATCGCGGATGAGGATCCTGATGCTGGCCCTGGCGGCGGCGATTTGTAGCGGCGTGGAGATCAAGGGCCCGATGCCGGCCGAAGACGGCGAGACTTGCGTGGTCTGTTACGGGCGGTGTACGCGGGAAGACGTCGCCTACATGGTGGATGGCCAGCGGTTCGCCATCATGAAACCGCTGGAACAGGATTTCCTTCAGGACCCGGAGCAGTACATCCGCGCCTACAAGCCCAATACGATGCAGTTCAGCGGCGGCCCCGCCCAGGGCATGAGCGACGGCTACCTGCTGGCCGGCCTGCTGACTCTGCTGGGGCTGATCGTTGCCGGCTTCTTCGCCCATCAGTTGATCCTCAAGCGAAGCAATCCGGCGATGGTGCCCGCCGGGCTGGCGAAGATTCCCTCCACAAAAACGCCCGTCGCCTGCGCCGCCTGTGGTGGTGAGAATCATCCTTCGGCGCGCGAATGTTCCTTCTGCGGGGCAAAGATGACACCGGCTGACAGATCCGAAGTGGGAAGAGGCTAATGGGAACCGCCATGATGACCAAGGTGAGTGAGTTCGTTCAGGGGATGCTGGACAGCCCGAACATGCCGTCCCGCCGCCCGCAGGTGGATGAGAAGTTCGAAAGCAACATCAAAGGCCTGTACGTGATCGGCGATCTGAGCGGCGCGCCGGTGGTGAAACTGGCCATGGCCCAGGGCAGCGACGTGGCCGAACATATTGCGTCGCTTCCCGATGCGCGTGGCAACGATGCCGCCGTCTATGACCTGGTGGTGGTGGGCGCCGGTGCCTCCGGCTTGAACTGCGCGCTGGTGGCCAAAGAACGCGGCCTCCGTGTGGTGGTGCTTGAAAAGGAAAAGATCGCCAACACCATTGAGAACTTCCCTGAAGGCAAGTGGGTGTACGCCGAACCCGACCAGACGGTGCCCAAAGGCAAGTTGTGGCTGGATGGGGCGCGCAAAGAAGATCTGATTGTCCGATGGAACCAGATTGTGGCCGAAAACGGTCTGGACGTCCGTACGCAGGAAGGCGTCACCGGAATCACCCGCCGCAAGGACGGTGTACTGGAAGTGGCGACGGCGAAAGGCAGCTATCCCACCCGCCGCGTGGTGCTGGCAACCGGCCAGCGCGGCAATCCGCGCAAACTCAACGTCCCCGGCGAGGACAGGGAGCGGGTCTACCACCGCCTCTACAGCCCGAAGCACTACCGCGAAGAAGACATCCTGGTGATTGGCGGCGGCAATAGCGCCATTGAAGCCGCCATCACGCTGGCCGATCAGAATCGCGTCACGCTCAGCTATCGCGGCGCCGAATTCAGCCGCGTCTTCAAGGATAATGAGCGGCTGCTCAAAGAGGCCGTTGAGGCCGGACGCATCACGGTGATTCTCAATTCCAACGTGAAGAAGTTCGGCCAGGATAGCTACACGCTGGAGGCCGGCGGAAAGGGCGCCAAAACCAGCCAGGAGCGGCCCTATCATCATGCCTTTGTGCTGGTGGGCGCCGAGTTGCCCACCGAGTTCCTGAAGTCTCTCGGCATTCAACTGGAGAACGAATGGAATGGCAGCCCGCTGGTATCGGTGGCGCTGCTGGCCGTTGCGCTGCTGGGTATGTGGCTCTATGGCGGGTCGCAGATGGCGGGGTTGCTGCTGGGGCTGGCCGGCCTGGGTGGGCTGGTTGCGCACGGCATGCGGGGCTCGCGGTATTCCTGGCTCGCGCTGTCGTTTTTTATCTGCTACGCGGTGTACGGAATCAAGCGCGGCTACAACCATGAGTTCTGGCCGTTCACAGGATGGGGATACAAGTCACTGAGTTGGTTCGGCCGGCCATGGTCGTTCTGGTACACCGTTCTCTATTCGGTGCTGATGACGTTCTTCGGATTGAAGGCGATGAAGCGCTGGGGGCTCGACCGGAAGGACCGGTTTCAGATCTGGCGCTACGTCAGCCTGCTCAGTTTCCAGTGGATCTTCTTCTTTATCGTGCCGGAGTTTCTGTTCCAGTACGCGGTGAAGTATCAGTGGGTGGGGGAGCGGCTGGCCAGTGATCCGGCGTTTGCCCAACAGGCGTGGCGCTCCTATGGCATCGTGTACGCCTGGCCGCTGTTCTTTCACACCTGGCTGGGCAGTCCGCATCAGATCTGGGCGGTGTGGGGCGTCATTCTGACCTTCGGCATCATCCCGCTGCTGGTGCTGTTCCATGGCAAGCGCTACTGCTCCTGGATCTGCGGATGCGGCGGGCTGGCGGAAACGCTGGGAGACCGGTGGCGGCACCTGGCGCCCAAGGGCAAGGAATCGGTGAAGTGGGAATGGATGGGCTCGGTGGTGCTGGGTGTGGCGGCCCTCATCACCCTGATGATGCTGACCCGCGACATGATCGACCTGTTTAAGAAGCCGTCGATCGTAGCGTTGGACTGGTACGGGCTGATCGTCGACCTGTGGCTGGTGGGCCTGCTGCCGGTGACGCTCTATCCGTTCTTCGGCGGTAAGATATGGTGCCGCTACTGGTGTCCGCTGGCGAAGATGATGCACATGCTGGGCGGGCTCTACACGCGGCTGGGCGTGAGCAGGTTCGCCATCCGCGCCAATGACAAGTGCATCGGCTGCGGTGAATGCTCGCGCAACTGCCAGGTGGGCATCGATGTCATGAGCTTTGCATTAAAGCAGAAGGACATCACCAACCTCACCACTTCCTGCATCGGCTGCGGTATCTGCGTGTCGGTCTGCCCGATGGACACGCTCAGTTTCGGCGCGGTTCAACAGCCGAAGCTGGTCCAGATCCAGCATGCCAAGACTCCGGCGGCGCCCACGGCCGTCTAAGGCTCACAACAAACCCGGGAGGAGCAATACTCATGCGCAACACGTCTGTCCAAACGCTGCTGGCGTCCGGACTGCGAATTCTCACGGCATTCAGTTTCCTGGCGCCACTGATGACGAGGCTGGTCTTTGGCCACGCTTTCTACCTGACGGGCCGGGGTAAGTGGATGAACTTCGACAACACCGTGAACTTCTTTTCACAATTGGGGATACCGTTTCCCGATGCCAACGCGGCATTTATCGCGAGCCTGGAAATGATAGGCGGCCTGCTGCTGATAGTGGGCCTCGGCACCAGATTGGTATCCGGCTTGCTTGCGGCTACCATGGTTGTAGCGCTGTTGACTGCCGACAGGCAGGGCTTTGTGGAAGCTCTGGGCTCGGATCTCACTGGTATCACGCCGGTTGTCTATCTGCTGGCGTTGGTTTGGCTGGTGTTGTATGGCGCTGGACGGCTCAGCCTGGACACGATACTGGGCCGTAAGATTTTCCAGGCACAAGAAAAAAGGATGCCGCCCGGGAATAACCATCCGTTGGGAGTGCATTCCACGTAGTAGCTGATGAGAGCGCGCCTGGCAACTCCGGGCGGCGGTTAACAAAGTTTCAGAAAAAGGTAAAAGGAGCTGAGGATCTTATGAATCGTAGAACTTTCCACAGAGCGATGGGCGCGGTTGTCGCTGGTTTGGCCGCGGGTGCGCAATTGTCGGCCCAGGGCGGCAAGAAGGCGGCGGCAAAGGAAAAGCATGTCTGCAAGGGCATGAATTCCTGCAAGGGCAATGGCGGCTGTAGCTCCGGCGACGCAGGCTGCGCCGCGAAGAATTCCTGCAAGGGCAAGGGCGGCTGCGCCACGGTTGCCAAGCACGAGTGCAAGGGCCACAACGAGTGCAAGGGCCAGGGCGGCTGCAAGTCGGGCGAGAACGGCTGCGCCGGCAAGAACTCCTGCAAGGGCAAGGGCGGCTGCGCGGTGCCGATCAAGAAGTAAGGTTCCTTCGTGTGACGGCCGCGGGCGAGGACTCGCGGCCGTCGTTTTTTTTGACAGACTTGAAACAAGGACTTTTATGAACCGCTGGAATCTCCCCGATCTCGGGTTCGGCATCGGCCTGCGCACCACGCACTTCAGCCACATCCTGGAGAACTGGCCGAAGATCGACTGGTTCGAGATTCTGTCGGAGAACTACATGGACACGGGTGGACGGCCGCTGCACGTGGCCGAACAGGTGGCCGAACGCTATCCGGTGGTTCTGCACGGCGTTTCAATGTCGGTAGGCAGCACCGATCCCATTCAGCGGGAGTATCTGAAGAAGCTGAAGGCGCTGGCGGCGCGGTTGAAGGCGCACTGGGTGTCGGATCATCTGTGCTGGACGGGAGTGCATGGACTAAACACGCACGACCTGCTTCCGATGCCCTACACCGATGAGTCCCTGAAGCACACGGTGAAGCGAGTGCGGCGGATTTCGGAAATCCTGGAGCGTCCGCTGGTGCTGGAGAATCCATCCACCTATCTTGAGTTCCACGCCTCCACCTGGACCGAATGGGATTTTCTGGCCACACTTGCCGAGGAGGCCGATTGCGGGCTGCTGCTGGATGTCAACAACGTCTATGTCAGTTCCTACAATCACGGCTTCGATCCCTATGAGTACATCGCGCGCATACCAGCCGGCCGCGTGGTGCAATTCCACCTTGCCGGGCATACCAACAAGGGTACGCACATCCTGGACACCCACAGCGATCACGTGATCGGCAAGGTTTGGGACCTGTATCGCTTCGCCCGCCAGCGCACCGGAGGAGTGGCCACGCTGATCGAATGGGACGAAGCGATTCCCAGCTTCGACGTGGTGCATGCCGAGGCGTTGAAGGCCAGAAAATTCGTGGCGCGGCAAAGGAAGGTGGCCTGATGCTGGCCGGCTTGCAAAGTTGGATGCAGCAGGCGGTGGCAAAGCCGGGCAGCGATGCGGCCGCGCTACGGGGCGCGGGCAAGTGGGTACGGCCATCGTCCACGCTGTCGCCCGAACAGCGGACCGGCATTTACCGCGGCATGTATCTGCTGCGCATGCGCGACGCGCTCACCGTGGACTACCCGGGGCTTGCGCACTATTTCGGCCCGGACGGATTTGAGCGGTTTGTGGCCTCTTATGTGAAGAAGTTCCCCTCGCGCAGCTACACGCTGAACCGGCTGGGTGACCACGTTCCCGAGTTCATCCGCCGCCAGCGCGGGTTAAAGCGCCGCGAGTTCCTCTATGACATGGCTCGCGCCGAGCTTGCGATGACCGAAGTGTTCGATGAGCGCGAGACGCCGGCGCTCACGCCGGGCCAGATCGCCGCTGTGCCCGCGGAGAAGTGGGAATCCGCCCGGCTGATTCCGGTCGCCGCATTCCGGATGTTGGAGTTCGATTATCCGGTTCCACTTTATCTGGAAGCAGTGCGCGAGGAAGAGCCGCCGCCGGTGATGCGGCCCAGGCGCACGCGAGTGGTCTACTACCGGCGCGACTACGCGCTGCTGCGGCTGGATCTGAAACCGGCCGCCTATCACCTGCTGGGGCTGCTGGCAAAAGGTGAGCCGCTCGGTAAAGCTGTGGAAGCCGCGTGGCTTGCGTCAACGCCGCGGGTGAAGGAAGGCGCGCTGTTTGCCTGGTTTCAACGATGGATGTCGGAAGGGCTGTTCGGCAAGATTCGTTGGCGATGAAAATGGGTTCCCCTATCAGGGCGAGCCCTTGGGCAAGCCGGTGGAAGCAGCCTGGTTCGGCTGGAAGCCTCGAGCGAAGGACCATCGCTGGATGCCTGAGGGGAGATTTCGCCGGACCACGCTCCGCAGGACGTAAACCGCCGAACCCAGCAGGATCGCCACAACCGCGTTCCATGCCAGCACGGCCGCCGCGGTAACAAGGAATCCAGCCGCATCCACACGGCGCATCTTCGGCAGTCTGGCCCAGGTCCCCCAACTCATCAGTGAGAATCCCATCCAGGCAGTGACGCCCGCCAGTGCCGCCAGCGGAATGTGCGCCAGCACCGGACCCAACCACACAACAGCGGCCGCCAGCAGTCCCGCATGAAGCAGGTTCGCCATCGGCGTGGATCCCCCGCAACGGATGGCGGCTAAACTCCGCGCCGGAATTCCCACGCTCATCGGAGCGCCGAACATTCCCGCTGCGAGGTTGGCGATTCCGTAGGCGCCCAGTTCACGGTCTGCATCCATCAGTTTCTGCGCGTTCCGGCCGCGAAAGTGATCCACAATCCGTGAAGTGACCAGCAGGTTGACGGAAGCGACAAAGCCCAGCGCGAATCCCGATGGCAATACTTTCCACACATCGGCCGGTGTCCAACTGAAGCCCGCAAAGGAGGGGACGCCGCTCGGAATAGAGCCGATTTCGCCCACATGCCAGCCGGCCAGATAGGCGATCCCCGTACCCGCCACGATTCCTGCAAGCGGCGCCGGCAACCGAGGGTGAAACCGCCCCAGGGCCGCCGAGACCACAACCACTGCTGCGCCCGTCAACGCCGTCGTCCCCTGTGTTTCTCCGATCGCCTCGAGATTACGCAGCAACAACAGGAGCATCGGCGTGTCCGGATTCACGGCGAACGTCAGACCGAAGATCGTTCGCAACTGGGAGATAACCATCATGCCTCCGATGCCGCAACTGAATCCCGCCATGACAGCGTTGGGGACCCGCGCGGCATAGCGGCCTAAACGCAGCACGCTGAATACAAGCATTACTACGGCGGCGACGATGGTCACCTTCGCCGCCCCGCCGATTCCCTGAGAACGCACTGCCGCCGCGAGAAAGGGAACCGTCACCGACGATGCGCCTCCAATCAGCATCGGATTGCGTCCCAACAGTCCCGTGAACGGCGCCGTCAGGATGGAGGTGAACAGACCGAGGACCGGGGGAAGGTCCATCAGCCGCGCGATGGCAAGCCCATAGGGCAACGCGATCAATGCGGCCAGCACCCCCCCGCTCACGTCCCCGCCAAACTGTTTCCAACCGTAGCGGAACACTTTGCTCAAGCATTCACCTTCAGGAGCGCCGCCTTGAACTTTTCCATCTCGTCCGGTGTCCCGATGGTGATGCGCGTATAGGTCGGCCATGCCGGCCACACCCGGCCGATGAACACCTTTTCGGCCGCCATCGCCTTCACCATTTCCTGCGCCGGGCGCTTTGCATCGAGCATGAAGCAGTTGCTCTCCGACGGCACGAATTTGAAATTGTGCCGGGTGAGAAAGTCGAACAAGTCGTCCCGAGTGCGGCGATTCAACTTGCGCCGCTCGGCAACCAGATTGCTCACCTTCAGGCTGGTGAGAGCGCCGGTCATGCCGGTAACCGGCAAGGCTCCGGCTCCGTAAGGTCGTATTTTCGCCAGCAGATCGGCTCTCGCGATAGCGGCGCCCGCGCGAAGTCCGGCCATCCCATAGAGTTTCGAAAAAGTCCGCAGAACTACCACGTCTTTCCCGGCGGCCACCATATAGGAACTGGCTGGCGTTTCGCTGAAGTGGATGTAGGCTTCATCGATCAGCACAATCGCCCCCTTGGGCTTGTTGGCTACCAGCCAGTCCAGGTCCGCCTTGGATGTGACGGTGCCAGTGGGGTTATTCGGGTTGCAGATGTAGATCAGCCCGGCGTCGGGATCGGCCGCGGCCATGGCGCGGACGTCATGCGAGTGGTCCTTCCTGAGCGGAACGCGTATGACCTTGGCGCCTACGAACTCGGCGGCACGGGCGCCCGCCTCATAACCCGGATCGCCCATCACCAGGCTTCGGGTGGGCGACGTGAACGCCAGCACGCTGCGGTGTAGCGGATCGCTGGAGCCGGCGAAAGCAAGCACCGCGTCTGGCGTCACGCCTTCCTGATCAGCAAGCGTGCGCGCGAACGTGAAGGTCTCTTCGTACAGATACCTCCCGCCCTTCTTCACGACGCCATAGATCGCCTCCGCCGCTTCCGGACAAGGTCCCAGCGGATATTCATTAGCGTTGATCTTCACGGCGTCTGGCGGCAGCGGTCCGATCATGGAAAGCTGGGCCAGCGCGGGTTCGTTGTAGAAGGGCAGCGCCGCGCCAGCCGTCACCAGGGCGGCTGCCCTGCCGAACATTCGCCGGGAGTACCCGCGCGCCGCAAGGTCTCTCTTTTGCATGGTGGTCAATTCAGACATTGAAATCTCCTTTAGAAATAGAACCGGACGCCAAGCTGGATGTATCGCGGAAAGTTCGCCTGACGGGTAATCCTTCCGAAGTTCGCGTTTCCGAAAGACGTGTTGGGGCCGCGGAAAAGCGGTGTGTTGAAAGCATTCAACGCCTCGGCCCGGAATTGCGCCTTCCACCTTTCAGCGATCGTGAACGTCTTGAACAAGGACAGGTCGAAGTTTGAAGTACCCGGCCCGAGGTAGGAATTAGTGCGCCCGGTATTGCCGAACGTCAGTGCGGCCGCTTGCGAGAACGCGGCGGAGTTGATGTAGCCGTCCAGCCTGGAGCCGAGCGCTCCCTCCACAGCGGGCGACAGGCCCGTGGCGTTGGGGCGCTGCAGTTCGGCTCCGGTCACGCTGTTCAGATTCTGGTTCTGCGTCACGGCCAGCGGAAAACCGGTCTGCAGCAGCATGACGCCATTGAGAGACCAGCCGCCGATCACGGGATTCTGCCTGGCGAACGGGATCTCATAGGTGAACGAGCCTGAGAAGCGGTGTGGTGTATGAACCGTAGACAACCCGTATTCCGCATCGAGGTCGTAGGCGTTCTGCGGCGTACCATTCTGTGCATTGAGCGTGGAGGCGGTGCCAAAGGAAGAGTCGAAGTTCTTTGACCACGTATATCCCGCGACGAAATTGAATCCCGACTCCATCCGCTTCTGCACTTTAATCACCAGCGAGTCATAGCGGGCGCGGGCCGAATCACCGAATGCGCGCACGGCGTTGAAGTGCAGGTGCGGCTTCAGCAACTGCGCCTGGGATACGCGGGCTGCGCTCACCACGCCCGCGCCGCCATTGCCGGATAGCGGGTTGTTCACGGCCGCCGAAAGCGCGCTTACCCCCTGGGCGTAGAACCGTGGATCCACCTGGTTGATGTTGTAGCCGCCAAGCGATGTCCCGCTGGGCGGCAGATTGCGCGAAAGTGACCCTACGTATCCCAGAGAGAGAGCCAGCTTCCCTGGCAGTTCGCGCTGCACGTCGATTGAGTATTGATGCACCAGCGGCGACCGGCGCGACTGATCGAGGAACCCGAACGACTGGCCGACTCCCGCCAACAGCCCAAGGGAATTGCCCACCGGCGCCTGAACTCCGCCTGGGAAAGGATTGCTCAGCGGCGCGGCTGGCGTGACCCCTCCATCGTTGCTGCCCACAAGTTCCGTGCTGACCAGGTAGCCAAGGGCGATGTCGGTGTTTGATTCGTAGCGCAGTGGCGCCCAGAACATTCCATAGCCGCCGCGGACCGTGGTCTTTTGATTCATCTGCCAGGCCACGCCCATCCGCGGAGACAGCTTGTTGCGGTTGGGATTGCAGCAAGCGGTGGGGTTGCCGTTCACTCCCGCATACAACACCCCGCCTCGCGGCTCAAGACCGGCGGCGTTTGCGGCCAGAGGACTGATCACCGTACGGTCGAAACCCACCACCAGCCGGTCCTGCCGCTCCTTCAGCCCCGTTTCATACTCGTAACGCAATCCCATGTTGAGCGTAAGGTTGCTGCTGATGCGCCAGTCGTCCTGAAAGTAGCCCGCGTAGTAGCGCGCGTATGTCAGCAGTTGGGTGAACTGCCGGACATCGCCGCCTGCGGGGAACCCGAGCAGCAGGCTGGCCATGTCGCTGCCGGTTCCATCGCCGCCCCGCAACGCATCCCGGCGCGTGAATCCGTCGTTGAAGTTAAAGCGGCCGGAGATGTTGGTGCGCGGGAAAAAGTCGACATTGATCACCCTGTAATCCACGCCTGCCTTCAGACTGTGGCGGCCGATGTAGCGGGCAACGCTGCCAAGCAGGTTGCGGGAGTGAAACATTTCCCACGCCCCGTTGGAGTCGGCAAGATTGGTGAACGTCTGCATGCCGATGGTGGGAAACCGGGAGAATTGCAGTTGGCTGACGTAGGCCTGGGAGAAACCGAGGGAGGCCGGATTGAATCCGTCGGCCACCGTCACCGTCTCATTGGGGAAGCGGTTGAATCCATAGCGTATGTTGATCACGGTGGACGGATCGGGAATCAGGGAGTTATTTAGTTGGGTCGAGTCCACCTTCCGGAACAGACGCCAGCCGGTCGGCGTCGCCGGGGTTCCGAACCAGTTCTCGCCCGGTTCACGGCTTCCATAGTGAAGGTAGGATACGTTCGCGCGCCACCAGGGAAAGAACTCATGGTCCACCTTGGAGGTGAATTGATCGGCCCGGTCCTGCAGAATGCTGTTAGCGAGGAAGTTAGTGGCGCCGTGAAAGGAGGCTGCACGGGTCGGCTGTGGAAAGTGGGTGGCGATCGCGCGCGCGATGGGGCTCAGGCGGCTGCCGGGAATCACGTTACCCACAAACGGATCGCGCACAACCGCTCCGTTTACAGTCCGCGCGCTGAGCGGGTCGTAGACCGCCTGCAGCGCGCCGGCTCGCGTCAGGCTGGCCGAGAAATCGCCCGCCGCCTCCGCAGATGTCGGAACGGCGAACTCCTGGGAGACTGCTGACTTCTGCCGGTAGGCTTCCGCCGCCAGCCAGAAGAAGCTCCTGTTACGGCCATCGTAGACTTTCGGGATCCACAGCGGCCCCCCAAGCGATCCGCCATAGTTGCGGAACGGCGTGTCAGGCCGCGCAATTCCGTTGCGGTTATTGAAAAAGTCGTTCGCCAGCCAGTTTCCCTGGCGCATGTAACCGAAAGCGCTGCCATGCGGTTCGTTGGATCCGGACTTAAGATACGCGTTAAAAACTCCGCCTCCCGTGCGGCCCATCTCCGCGTCGTAGGTATTGGCCTGAATCTTGACTTCGCCAACCGCTTCGATGCTGGGAATGATAATCGCGCGATTGTTGCCGTCCGTAATAGGTACGCCGTCCAGCAGGTAGTTATTGCCGCGGACCGGCCCCCCGGCGATCGAGATCTGCGAGGAACCGCTCTGGTCCTGCATGCGGTTAAATCGCGGATCGCCCACTTGCACCACGTTCGGGGCGATCTTCGCCATCATGAAAGGATTGCGCCCCAGATTGGGCAGGTCCAACAACTTCTGCCGGTCCACCACCTGCCCCGTGGATGCGTTCGAGGTTTCGATCACCGCCACATCCGCGGTCACCAGCACGCTTTCAGTAACCTGGCCAAGCTCCAGCTTCAGATCGAGCGTGGCGAACTGCTGGGTGCCGATTACGATGCCTTTCCGCTCCAATCGCTTGAACCCGGCTGCTTCCGCAGCCACACGATAAGTGGCTGGAACTACGGCGGAAAACACATACTCCCCGGCCGGATTGGTCAGCACCGACCGGGCGGAGTTGGTGGCCTCGTCGACAAGGGTGACTTTGACGACCGCCATGGCCGCGCCCGCTGAATCAGTGACGGAACCGCGCAGCCCCCCGAAGTAGGACTGGGCCGCAGCGGGTGAGGCGGCAAGCGCGCAGACGAGCACACCAGCCAAAGCATGCACGCACGAAGCGTTTCGCATTCTGTTCTCCTTGAAAACAAACGAGAGTTGCCCGGACAGCGCCCTGGCTATGGGGACTTGATCTGAATTGTGCGGCGTGGGAAAAGGCTCTCAGCAGGGAGTGCGAGCCAACTTGGATGCTGTAATCAGGCTACACCTGTTAACGCATGCCTGGGAAATCAACTCTTTTGATGACCTTGATAAGGCGAAGTTATCGAATGCCGCTGGTATTCCGCTTCAATAAGTCTTCATCCACCTCCACGCCCAGCCCTGGCGCGGCCGGCGTAACCCATGCGGCGCCTTCCATCCGCAGGGGCTCCTTCAGGAACCGGTTGGCAGTGTCGAGTACGGTGGGGTTATATTCACACAAATCGCAATTGTCCGCCGCCGCGGCGAAATGAACCGCCGCCGCCACCTGCGGCCCCATCGCGATGCTCAGATGCGGCACGGCTTTGGGAGCCAGCCTCGCAATGCGCATCGCTTCGGTAAGCCCGCTGCGCCCCAAGTCGGGCTGCACCACGCCGATCGCCCGCGCCTGAAGCAATGGCGCCAGTTCGAATCGCGTGCGGTAGCTTTCTCCCAGCGCAAGCGGCGTCCGCATGCCCCGCGCCAGTGCGATGTGCGCTTCGGTCTCCTCCGGCATCAGCGGACACTCCAGCCACATCGCACGCCGCGCATCCAATTGTTGCGCCTGCCGGGCCACGGTTGCCGGATCCATGTGCCACAGCGCATCCACGGCAACCTCCACATCGCCCAGCCGTGCGCGCAGCCCGTCGATCAGCAGCATCAGCGCGTCCCAGTCTGACTCCAGGTAGATCTTGAAGTGACGGAATCCCAACGCATGATGATGTGCCGCGAAATCGATCCGTTCTTCCATGGTGGCGCCGGCGAGCCCACTGAGATAGGCCGGCACACGGACCTTCGGCGAATAAGAGAGAAGCTGCGCCACGGGCTTGCCCCGCATCTTTCCCGCCAGGTCCCACAATGCCAGGTCCACGCCGCTGATGGCGTCCAGCATAAAGCCGCCGGTCTGCCCGCGCACGCGCATGGTAGAGTACATGCGCAGCCACAGAGCCTCAATCTCTTCGCGGGACCCATTGAACTCCTGCCCCGCCAGCACCGGCGCCAGCAGCAGATCCACAATCGTGCAAGCCACTTCCGGAGCCAGCGGCGCCTGCGCTTCCCCCCAGCCCACACTGCCGTCATCGGTGGTGACCTTGATCAGCGCGGTTTCAATGTGCGTGGCGTAGAGGACAGGGTAGTCCTTCGACCAGCGGTAAAGCCCCTCTCCGAGCGTCCGGGTCGGCGTTCCGGCCGTGCCCCGCGCCGCATCCAGATCGCGCGGCAGACGCACCGGGATCGTCTCAATCGATCGCAGCCTCACACCGCTACGCCCTGCTTCACCCACTTGCGCAGGAACGACAGTTCGGCCAGGCTCTCCCCGCTCAACGATACCGTTGGATGCCGCACCGCCGCCGACCGGATGACACCTTCGGCCACCAGGTTGTGCTTCATGGCCGATACTCCCATGCCCGGCTGCAGCTCAAACCGCATCAGCGGAAGCGCCAGCGTAAACGCGTCCCATGCGGCTCTGCGGTCACCGCGCTCCAGCGAATTCCAGATGGATACATACACGCCCGTCATATCGGAACCGGGCATGGTGCCGCGCGCACCGCGTTCGGTCTCCTCAATGAAAAACTGTCCGTTCAATCCGCCGAACACCGTCAGACGGCCGCCGGCCTGCCGAAGCACGTCGGTCACCTTGGGCGCCGTGGGCGGCGCCTCCACCTTGGCGTAGCGCACATGTTCGATCTCGCGCGCCATGCGGGCCAGCAGCGGCGCCGGCATGGCCACCTGCGTCATCAGCGGCGCGTCCTGCACCATGATGGGAATGCCCACTGCCTTGCTGATGGCATCGAAATAGAACATCAGCCCGTCGCCGTCGGTCTTCAGGAAGTAAGGGGGCAGCACCATCAGCGCGTCGGCGCCCAGATCCTCCGCTTCCCGGCTGAGTTCCACGGCGGCCGCGGTGCCCGTATGCCCGCTCGAAACCACCAGCGGCACGCGCCCGTCCACGTGTTTTGCGATGCGCTTCAGCAGTTCACGGCGTTCTCCGCCGCTCAGTGTGTAGCCTTCGCTCGCGTTGCCGAAAAGGCCCAGGCAATGCGCGCCCTGCGCCAGCAGATGGTCGGCCAGCCCCAACTGGCTTTCCATGTCCAGCGATCCATCGTCGTGGAACGTGGTGAGCAGGATCGGGTAAACGCCTTCCAAAACTTGCTTATTCATTTGCTTCCAGACTGCGGATGAGGGCGTGCTTGGCGCGGTCGATATGATCGCGCAGCGCCTTCACCAGCCGTTGTTTGTCCCGGGCACGCACGGCGGCCAGAATCTCCTCATGCTCGCTGCGCTCCCTCTGCAGGCGTTCGCGCCAGTCCATGGCGGCCGCCGAATGTACTCTGCCGATCTGAAGGTGCGCCTTTAGCTCTTCGTACATCTGGTACAGGCGCTTGTTGCCTGAGCCTTCAATCAGGATCTTGTGGAACTCTGAGTTGTTGGCCTCATGCCTCCGCACATCCTCTTCGCTGCGCACCGGCCTGGCCATATCGGCCACCAGCACGCTCATCCGTTCGATCTCTTCGCCGGTAATCAGGTCGACGGCCGACTCTGCCGCCAGGCATTCCAGCGCGCGGCGAATGTCGAAGGTCTCGGCGATCTCCTCCTGCGACAGCGTGGCCACGAACGTCCCGCTGCGGGGCCGGACTTCCACCAGCCCTTCGGCCGCCAGTTGCTGGATGGCATGGCGCACGGGAGTGAGGCTGACACCCAGTTTCCGGGCCAGATCATCGATGTTCAGCCGTTCACCGGGAGCGAAAAGGTGCTGGAGAATGCCCCGGCGCAGGATGTCGTAGACTTCATCGGTCGCGCGGCGGCGTCCGATCTGGGTGAGGACAACGGGAGCGGAGGACACTGAGACGATTATAGGACAGAACCGGCAGAAACCTGAAATTTTGTGCTTTACACGCGCCCCAAGCTCCGATATAGTTCCCCTCAGTGTCCAATATCCGATGGTACATCGCCGCGCTCCTCTTCTTTGCCTCGGTCATCAACTACATCGACCGCCAGGCGCTTAGCGTGGTGGCGCCGGTGCTCACCAAAGAACTGAACATCTCGCCGATCGAGTACGCCAATATCCTGCAGGCGTTTCTTGTCGCCTATACCGTGATGTACGTTTTTTCCGGCGTGCTGTGCGACCGCTTCGGCACACGGGTGAGCCTGGCGGTGTTCATGGTCTGGTGGTCCATCAGCAACGCCATCCATGCCTTTGCCCAGACGCCGCTGCACCTGGGCATCTTCCGGTTTCTTCTGGGAGCGGGCGAATCGGGCAACTTCATGGCGTCGATCAAGGCCGTGTCGGAGTGGTACCCGGCAAAGGAGAAAGCCTTCGCCAACGGGCTGATTAATGCAGGCGCCGCCGTGGGCGCCATTGTGGCCGCGCCCCTGGTGGTGTGGATCAACAGCCAGTACGGCTGGCGCGCCGCCTTTGTCATCACCGGTTCGATGGGCTTTGTGTGGCTGATCTTCTGGCTGTGGCTTTACTATCTGCCGGAACGGCACCCGATGGTGAACCGGCAGGAGTTGGAGCACATCCGCCATGACAGCCCCGCGCCGAAGCCATTGACCGGAACGCTGTGGTCACGATGGCGCGGTCTGCTGCGCTACCGCCAGACGTGGGGACTGCTGCTGGCGCGCGTGATCTCCGATCCCGTGTGGTGGTTCTACCTGTTCTGGCTGCCGAAATACCTGGTGGATCAGCGCGGCTTTTCCATGCAGCAGATGGGGATGCTGTCGTGGCTGCCGTACCTGTTTGCCGATGTGGGATCGGTGGTGGGCGGCGTTGGCTCGGGCTGGCTGCTGCATAAGCTGGCATGGCAGCCGCTGCGCTCCCGTTCCGCGGTGATGCTGGCGAGCGCGGCGCTGATGCCGCTCAGCGCGCTGATCGGGTTCACGCCCTCCAACACCATCGCTCTTAGCATCATCTGCCTGGTGACTTGCGCGCACATGGCCTGGAAGACGAATCTGATGACCATGACCAACGATGTGTACCCGGCCAACATCGTGGGATCGGTGGCGGGCATCGTGGCGTTTGGAAGCGGCGTGGGCGCCACGCTGTTCACCGCGCTCACCGGATGGCTGGTGCAGCACTTCTCCTATTCGGCTGTCTTCGTCATCATGGGATTCCTGCATCCGCTGAGCTGGCTCGTGGTGCGGGCGCTGGTGCGCGGGCCGATTGCGGTGGAGCCTGAGCAGCCTCACTTGGGCGGTTCAAATTTAATGGTGGATTCGGCGGCGAAGCGTTTGTAGGCGGAGTATTCGATCTTCAGGCGCATGCGCAGCGGGCCGGTGCGGAAGGGCAGGATGTCGTCGCCCACGGTCCGGTCCGGGAACCAGTAGTTGCCGTCCACCAGTTTGCGCACCGTCATGAACCTCGGGAAGAGATTCTCTTCCTTGCGTCCGTAGATCTGCGGGACGGCGCGGCCTTCCATCTGGATGACCGAGAAGTCGGCCTGATGGACCCACACCAGGCCTTCGAACAGGCGCTGGCCCTGCAGGATCTGGCGCGGCTTCACTTCCAGCACCCAGCAGGAATACTGCGCGATGGTCTCCTCGCCGCGGAAGCGGGTCTGGTAAAGATGAAGCTGATCGCGGGTGAACAGGAAGGGCTGGATGTCGCGGATGTCCTGAAAGTCCTCGTCGCTCATGCGCAGCCGTTCCAACGTATTGGAGGGCTTCTTCACCATCTGCTCATGGCGATTGCCTTCCGGGGTGAAGATCACCTCGCGGATCTCACGGTATTCGCCGCGCTTGCGGCCCGAGGTTTCCAGTTCCTCGACGACAACCGACTGGCGGTAGGCATAGTTGGCGCGCACGGCCTGGGTTTCGGTTTCCCGTTCCAGCACGCGCCGCAGCAGAGAGTCCGGCGGATCGGCGGCGCAAAGTGGCGCCAATGTTACGATGATGCAGATGCAGAGTTCCCTGAATCGCTTCCTGTTCACCGTGCTGGCGGTATGGGTGGCTGGGAGCATCGGGGCTGTCTTCTACGCTCACCAACAGAATATCCCAACCGGGATCACGGCCGTGATTCTGCCGGCGTTGCTGTTGGAAGTGGCGATGTACCTGGCGACGGGATTTGAAGGGGTGCGAAGCCGTTTGCTGGCCTGCGGCAGCGCATTGCCCGCCCTGCTGGTGGGCAGCGCCTTGCCTGGATACCTGCTGACAAGCGTAGCCTTCGGCGGCTTCCGCGTGGACCATTTTGCGCTGTTGACCGCGCTGACGGCCATTTTTGTGTTCTGGTACCGGGTTCTGCCGCGGCGCCTGGGATGGGACCTGCTGTTTCTCGCTTTCGGCGCCGCGGTGGTGCTTTCCAAGGTGTTTGGCGATCTCTACGTGAATCCCGCGGTGAAGCCCAAGCTGGACATTCTGGGCCGTATGATGTGGGTGCGTCTGGGCATCATGTCCGTGCTGCTGCTGCGCGGAGCGCCGGGTGTCGACTACGGCTTCATTCCACGGGTGCGCGAATGGGCGGTGGGCGCGCGTTATTATGCCTATGCGCTGGCGCTGATCACGCCGCTGGCCTTCGGACTGGGCTTCGTACAGCATCCCACGGCGGCGTTCACCGGCAAGACCATGCTCACCGCCGCGCTCACCTTTGCCGGAATGCTGTGGTTCGTGGCTCTGTTTGAGGAGCTATTCTTCCGGGGGCTGCTGCAGCAGTGGCTGAGCGATTCGATGGGTAACACGACGGCGGGATTGCTGGTGACCTCTGTCCTGTTCGGATCGGCGCACCTGGGATTCGGGCGCTTCCCGAACTGGAAGTTCGCCATCATCGCCACCTGCGCGGGCGTGATCTACGGCATGGCGTATGCGCGGGCCGGGCTGCGCGGCTCCATGGTCACGCACGCGCTGCTGGCCACCACCTGGCGTGTCGTATTCGGCTAACAGCGCGGCACCGCAACTTCGGCGCCCTTGCGGTCAGCCGAAACATAACCCGCGTAGATCGCCATCGTGATGTCGATGGCCAGTTCCAGGTCGCACTCCGGCTGCCGCCCTTCCCTCATGCATTTCACAAAATCGTGCATCTCGTACATCTGTCCGTTGGACCAGCCGAACTCCGGGTAAGCCGGAATCCAGCCTTCGTTGGAACTGATCTTCTCCATCAGATCCATGCCTTCGAATTCCTTGCGGCTGGGGCTGTAGAGGTCCACCACCTTCACCGGTTGAATGTGGCAGCGCGTGCGGTGGTTGTTGGCGTAGACCTCGACAAAATCGTAAACGCCGCCCAGCACCAGTTCGCTGGTCATCACATCGGCGATCATGCCGTCGTCGAAGATGACATGCAGCAGGGCGTAATCCTCGGTGTCCTTGTAAGTAGTGCGCAGGTAGCCGCGGTCTTCAAAGGCGGGCAGCCGGGTGATAGAATGCGTGCGGCAGGAAACCGCCACCGGGCGAATCGGCGAGCCGCGCCGCGCCAGCCCTTCCTTGCGCTTCAAATACAGCACGCCGCCCAGGGGATGGCATCCCTTGCCGATCAGCGATCCGCCGCCCTGCTCGCTCCAGATTCCGTAAACGGGAGAATGCGATCCGGAATGGGATTCCTCGGCGGTCATGCGAAGAATCTGCGCTTTGGTCGTTTCCAGAATCTCGCGCTCACGCTGGATGGACGGCGCGTAGATGTAATTCTCGGCGTAGCCGAAGATGATGCCCGCTTGGTCCACCACGCGCCGGATGGCGCGCAATTCCTCGGTGACGGCGGCCAGCATCTCTTCCTTGGAAAAGGTGTCAGGTGAGCCGAAGAATCCGTGGAAGGGCTTCTCCACGATGACGTGCTTGCCCGCGCTGGCGGCGGCGCGGATGTAAGGCGCATGCGAGGACGGCGGCGTGCAGATGTCCAGCACATCCACGTGCGGCAGCATGTCCTCCACGCTGTCGTAGGCCGTGGTGCTGAATTCCCGTGCGAAAGCCTCGCGGCTTTCCTTGCGGAAAGAGGTTACACCCGCGGTGACGGCGGGCAGTCCGCGCAGATTCCTGTGATGAAATTTCCCGGCAAAGCCAGCGCCCGCGATGCCGATTCGCAGCGGAGACCCGTTCATTCCACTTCGCGGGGCGCCGTGTAACCGGCCTTGGCCACAATCTGATATTTCATCGCCTTGCCTTTTTCGTCCACCACGCGCAGCGCCTCTCCCGTGGCGGGATTGACCAGTTCCACTTTCAGCTTGCGGAACTTGCCGTCTTTGGCCTGATTGGTGGGCTGATAGGTGATCTGGTATTGGTTGCGCAGCGCTTCATGGATGGAGCGGTAGATGTTGGGGAATTCGCCATAAAAGCGCGGGAAGTAGGCCTGGCCGCCGCTTTCCTTGGAAAACGTCCGCAACTGATTGTCGGCCTGCAGGAAGTCCAGACGGGAGATGGAATCCATGTAACCCCTGGCGTCATACCATTCCCGAAGCGCCTGCATCAGACCGATCGAATAGATCGGAACACCCGCGTTCTGAATCGCCTTGCGCGTCTTGTCGAAAGTCAGCTTGGAGAACGTGTCGATGCCGGAGGCAATCAGCACGATCGCTTTGCGGCCTTCGATCTCCGACATGCGGTCCGCCGTGTCCACCAGCGCATCAAAGAGATTCGACTCTGAATATGCCGCAATGCGCAGCCGCTGCATTGCCTCCTGCGCCGCCCGCTTGTCGGTGGAAAAATCCGAGAGGATTTCCGGCCGCAGGTCATAGGCCACCACCGCCACATAGTCTTCGGGCTTCAATGTGTCGAGAAAACCGTAGGAGGCGGTCAGCGTCTGATACCAGGTCTCGCTCCAGTAGTTCTGGAAAAGATTGCTGAACTCGATGACCATGCAAACCGTCATCGGCGCCTCGCCCATGCTGAACGTGGCGATCTTTTGCGGAACGTTGTCTTCGAGGATGCGGAAATTGCCGCCCGGGATGTTGGGGATGAACCGGCCCTTGTTGTCGAGCACCGCCACGTCCACGCTGACCGTGGTGACGTCGCTGCGGAAGGTGGCCAGACCCGGGGGCAAATCGCCCTTTTCCTTCTTCATCAGCTTGGACGGGATTTTCTCGCCTTCGGCTTCGGACTTGGCCGCCCCTTCTTCGGTGGACGCCTTCTTGCGTGGGCGGGCGACCGTTTCTGAACCCTCTTTCTTAGGGCCCTGTTGGGCCACGGCCATCCAGGATCCCAGCAGGCCGCAGATTGCGGAAAGAACCAGCAACAGCTTCCAGCGCCTCATAAACATCACCTCAGGTGAGACTATATCACCACTAGCACCGACGCGACGCGGCTCAGGTTCGTTTCCCCGTTTTGCTAGTGGACATACCGGTCATCGCCGCCGCGCTGCTTGCGCAGGTAAACCTGGAACTTTTTCTTCGCCCGCTCAATCTTCCATTGGTGGTAGCGCTGGCGCAGAGAGCCGGTCAGGTTCAGGTTGCCGCCAAGGGAACGGCCCAGCCCATGCTTCAGATAAAGATATCCGAAAATCATGCCGCCCAGGTGCGCCACGTGGCTGACGCCGCCTTCGCTTGCTCCAAACGAACTGAGGAAGGCCACCGCGCCGATAATCATGACGAAGTATTTCGCCTTGATGGGGAACAGGAAATTGAACCAGATGGTGCGGTCCGGATAGAGAACGCCGAAGGCCAGCAGCAGCCCGTAGATGGCGCCCGAAGCGCCGATGGTGCGAACGTTCAGGCTTCCCACCATCAGGTTCGCCAGCACGACGCAGATGCCCGCGCCAATGCCGCACAGAAAGTAATAGCGCAGAAAGGCCTGGCGGCCCCACGTCCGTTCCAGGTCCGCCCCGAACATCCACAGCGCCAGCATGTTGAACAGGATGTGGCTGAATCCGAAGGGATCGTGCAGAAACAGGTAAGTGAAAAACTGCCAGACGGCCAGAGACTTCAGCACCATTCCCGGCACCAGTCCGAACGGGTAAAACAGCGAACCGAAGCCGGTGCGGGCGGCAAAGAAATAGAGTACGAACAAGGCGATGTTGCTGATCAATAGCCACTTCACCCCAACCGGGAAATAGCTGCTGCTGATGTAGCCAGGAGTGCGGCTTGCGTATCGCATGGTAGACGGGACAGAGCCCCTGCTATTGAGCATAACAGCCCGGCGGTGGAAATTCCGGTATAGTTGAAAACCAGAGGGCGCGGTGAGAAGACAGTGGAATCGCAAAGTGCACAGTCCGGGGCTGCTCCGGGAATTCGCTGAACGGTTCCGGGGCTATGAGCAATTGCTGGTGCGCGGAGCGCCGCCGCAGCCTCTTTTGTTGATCAGCTATCCCAAGGCCGGCTGGTTTGCGGCCGACCAGTTGCGCGATGCATGGCTGCACATTCTGCCCTCGCTTGAGGCGCCCCTGGTCCGTCTGTATTGGGAAATGCTGCCGAAGCTGCCCGCCATGATCGTGGTGATGCTCCGCCGGCGCAACATCTGCACCTGCCTTGGCCACCATCATCCGCCGGGCGCCGAAAGCCGGCTCACGCGCAGGCTCTCGGCCGATATGGGTACCCCGGTTGGCGAGATCGATCTGGCGTGGGAGGCAATCCGCGAATGGCAACCTCGCCCGCTTTCGGCTCTGGCCACCCACCTCGAAGAACCCGTCTTCGCCCGCCTGCGCTTCCACGCCGGACTGCTCACCGTGCTTCTGCACGAACTTGAGCACGCCGCCTTTCCGGACCGCCAGGAGGCCGAAGTGCGCGGCGCCAGCGACGAATTCTACGCCGCCGTGCTGGGAGAGCTTCTGCGGAGCGAGGGCGTTCCCGTCTATGGCATGTGAAGGCGCGCCGCCAGCAGTCCCGTTGCCGCGGCGATGTCGATGCCGGCAAAGAGCAACCCCTGCTGACCGTAGGGCTGGTAGCTGAGCAGCGTCCCGTCGGGCCGCGCCACGGCCGAGGTGGTGGGCGATCCGGCAGAAGCACAGTTCACCGTGGCAACGTAGCAGGTGTTCTCGGCGGCCCGGCAGAGGATCGCTTTTTCGTGGAAAGAGTTGCCAGGGTCGGCGAAACTCGAAGGCCGGTAACCGCCGGGCTCCGCCTCGTGGAAATGCGGATGGAAAACGATGTGCGCGCCGCGCCGCACGGCCCATCGCACCGTTTCCGGATAACGCCAGCCCTCATGGCAGATGGCGACGCCAAACACCAGCGGACCGGTTTCGAAGACCCGCCTTCCGGCGCCTGGCGAGTAAGTGGCTTCCTCGGAGGGATCGATTTGGACTTTGTCCTGAAAGCCGGCGGTGGTTCCGTCGGGATTGATCACCAGGGCCGTGGCGAGCAGCCGGCCCGCTTCCAGACGTTCGGTGCCGAGCACAACCGCCAGATTCGCTTTCTCCGCGGCCCGGGAAATCACCGCCCATGCCCGGTGGAGGAAAGCGGGATCGGGCGGCGGCGATGGTTTGCCCGGCGCACGGTAGCCGGGGACGTAACACTCCGGAAAGCAGATCAGGCCGGCGCCCCCGTCCGACGCCTCAGCGATGGCCTGTTCAGCCAGCGCGACAGACTCTTCGGGAGTAGCGGGATAGCGGAGGTTCGCCAGTGCGATGCGGAACGGCTTCACTTCGCCTATCAGGATACTTCAGGACCGGGAAGAAACCGGGACCTCAGTCTCCCTCGACAGGGGCTTTTCTCCCCGCCCGCGCCGCCCTCCGGCGGTGAACAGCAGGCTGAACGGGGTCAGGATCCTGCCACGCGACGGACTGGTGTAGGGATGGGCTTCCGTACACAGGTATTCGTAGGAGGAGTCCACTTTCTGGACTGCCTCAATGACATCAAGAGTGTTCTGGAACAGGTCGCTGGTATGCTCGGTGGCGATACTCATGATCGGCTTGAATCGCCGGATGGTCTCCCGCGCGCCGGCAATCGCCTTTGATTCGGCGCCTTCCACATCCATCTTGATGTAGTCGACATAGCTCAGCCCCAGCCGCTCCACCACCTGATCGATAGTCGTGACGGGAATCCGGATGTCGGCGTGGGCCTCATCGGTAACGTGATGACCGCCGGGATTGTGAGCGCCCTTCGTGCTGAAACAAAGGGTGTCCTCCCTGTCCCAGACGCCCTCCTGAACGATTGTCACCTTCGCGGCGTCCGCGGCGGTGTTCAGGCGCAGGCAATCGGCGTTCCCGGGCGAGGGCTCAAACGCGACCACTCGCGAGACGCCCGCCTCCAGCGCGTAGCGAGCGAAGTAACCGATGTTCGCCCCGCAGTCCAGCACGATGGCCGGGCGCGTGGCCGTCTTGAGAAAACTCAAGTCGTAGACGTTCGCTCTCATCTCCACGGCCACCTGGGTGACGTAGTTGATGCCCGCCCCTTTCGGCGCCCACATCTCGCCACCCGCCGTCCGCCACAGCGTACGTCCTTCCGCATCGGTTCGGATCTGCTCCACCGGGTGTTGCAGCGCCTGGCGGAGGCCGCGCACGGCATCGGTTTCCTGCTGCCAGGTCATTTCGGCTGCGCCGCGGTTCAGGGGATTACGGAGGGCCAAGGCAAAAAGCGACGACCGCATCCGGCGGTAGAGTACCCAAGCGGGCACCGGTACTGTAGAGTGACTGGTAGAAGACACAATGGGAGTATCGGAAACAATTGCAATCACCTTTAGCGGCACTCGCCGCGATTCAGTACGAATGGGAGGTCAAAGCATGAACAAAATCACGCCGTTTCTATGGTTCAACGACAACGCCGAAGACGCCGCGGAGTTTTATCTCTCGGTATTTCCGGAAGCGAAAAAGCTGGCCGAGTTGCGTTCGAGCGGCGCCGGACCCTGGCCCGCCGGAAAGATCGCAACCATCACCATCGAACTGATGGGCCAGCCGATGACGTTTCTCAACGGTGGCCCCGCCCACGCGCTGACCCCGGCGTTCTCCTACTCGATCGCATGCAGGGACCAGGCCGAGATTGACCGCTACTGGGACAGGCTGCTGGAGGGTGGCAAGCCTATGGCCTGCGGCTGGCTGACGGACAAATTCGGCCTGTGCTGGCAGATCGTACCGGAGCAGATTGGCGAGATCCTGAAGCATCCCAAGGCGATGGCCGCGATGATGCAGATGGTGAAGTTCGACATCGCCACGCTGGAGGCGGCGGCGAAGGAGTAGCCTGCGGGCTACGCTTTGCCGCGCGAGTAAAAATCCTTGAGCCGCGGCGCGCGCACGTCGTCTTCCCAGCGCGCCAGCAGGCGTTTTAGTTCCGCGGTGATCCCGGGCTCGGCCGTCAGCCGGTTGTTCTGCTCCACCATGTCTTCAGCCAGGTTGTGCAATTCTTCCTTGCCGTTGTCCCAGACGTACTTCCAGTCGCCGTCCAGCACCGCCTTGCGTGTATTTGCGGCACGGCGGTAGCGCCAATAAACGGTTCTGGGGGCAAGGTTACGGCGGCCCTGCCAGATGGGCAGCAGGTTCAGCCCGTCCAGGCGGCGGTTCTGCGGCATCCGCACGTTTGCCGCGGCCAGGATGCTGGCGGTGATGTCCATCATCAGGCTTACCTGCCGGGTTTCGCTGCCCGGGCGGAAGCGGCCGGGCCAGCGCATCAGGCAGGGCGTGCGGATGCCGCCTTCCCAAAGGCTGGACTTGGAGCCGCGAAACGGCTTATTGCTGCCCACCTGCGTGCCGCCGTTGTCGCTGAGGAAGATCACCCACGTGTTGGCGGCCACCTTTTTCATTTCGTTCAGTTGGGCCATGATGGCGCCCACCTGCTGATCCATGGCCTCCACCATTTCGGCGTAGGTCTTGCGGCTGGGCTTTTTCGCGTAGCCGCCCTCGCGATCTTTGCGGCCCTGATAGGGGCTGTGCGGCGCGGTGAAGGGCACGTAAAGGAAAAAAGGGTTCTTCTTCCAGGCGCGGGTTTTCAGCCAGTTCACCGCCGACGTTCCGATCAGATCGGTAAGGTAGCCCTCGCGCCTGACGGGCTTGCCGTCGAGGGAAAGCACGTTGGTCCCGTCTTGCTCGGTGTGCGTGTGATAGTCGGCGTTGCCGCCCAGCACGCCGAAGTAATCGTCAAAGCCATGCTTGTTGGGCGAAAACTTGTCCAGATAGCCGAGGTGCCATTTGCCAAAGCAGGCCGTATCGTAGCCTCGCCATTTCAGAACCCTGGCCACGGTGAACTCGTCCTGGGGAAGGCCGAGGTTCTCCCTTTCGGCCAGCCACTCGGCTTCGTCATAGCGTCCGACGTTGCCCACGCCGATGGCGCACTCCATGCCTCCCACCCGCTGCTGATAACGTCCGGTAAGCAGCGCCGTGCGGCTGGGGGTGCATTCGGGCGCGTTGCAATAGGCGCGCGCGAACCGTACGCCCTGCTTGCCGATGGCGTCGATGTGAGGCGTGCGGATATCGGTGGCGCCGTAGCTGGAAATATCGGCGTACCCCAGGTCATCGGCCATCATCAGGATCACGTTGGGCGGGCGCGTGGCCGCGTCCAGGGATGCCGCGGACGAGGCCGCAGCGAGAAAGCTCCGGCGGGTGAGTGCCATCATCAGACTGTGTTTCGTCTCAATTTGAGGTTAACACCAGCCACGGTGAGGGCGGCAAGCAGCACGAGTCCGGCGGCGTGGTAGGCCAACCCCGGCAGCGGCTGTTCCAACAGACGCCAGAGGCCGCCGGCGGTGAGCAGAAGGAACACGCCCACGCCAATCGAAGCCAGATCAGTGGCGCACGTCATGAGGATGAGCACCAGTACGGCGCACAGCAGCAGCGCCGCGGCCAGGGTGAAAGGAAGCTGCGCGGGAGACAGCGTGCGGCTGAGGGCGAACACGACAGCGAGGATCGCCAACGCGGCCTTCCAACGTTCGCGCGGGATGAGGCCAAAGCCCCCGCAGACGTACACCGTGGCGGCGCACACCGCGCCGAACGCCGTCACCATCGCTTCCAGCCAGATGGTGATGGCGGGCGACCAGGCGTCAAGCCCCTCCAGTTCCCAAAGCGGCAATCGCGTCCGTAAGCCGGGCATCTGCTGCAGCAGCCATTCGGAAAGTTGCGCGGCGGCCCCCAGCAGGATCGCAATGGCTGCGGCGCGCGAAAGGGAAAGTGCGGGAGGGCGGCGGCCGGGCGAGATGAGATGAACGAACGTGTCGGCGGCGAGGGCTGCCAGAAATGCGCCGGCGGCGGTGAAAAGAACGGTGCTCATCCGGCTGGCGAACATCTGGCCGTAGAAGGTGGCCAGGGGCGTGGATGTGTCATAGGCGCGCAACAGCGCGGGCCAGTTGTTCACTTCCGAAGCAAGAGCCGCCAGCAGGGCCGCCGCTGCGATTGACGCGTAGACGCGCCAGTGGAAGCGATGGCCGGCCGATCCCAGCCGCCGCACGAACATCAGCACCAGCGGCACGATGGTGACACCGAAGAAGGCCGGCATCACGTAGGAGGCCAGCTTCGGACGGGCAAAATCGCGTAGCCACTGTTCGGGGAGTTTGAAGAAGCGCCGGAACTCGCAGGCTTCATCGCCCACCATCTGAATCGCCACGCGGGCGCGCGCCTCCGCCAGTTGGAATTCCGGATCTTCCCACACGAAACTATGGTCGGTGCGGCGGGCGAGTTTGTCCGTTTGCGAATCCACCAGCGAGTAGCCGGCGACGCCCTGCTGCCGCAAAGCCTCGATCGCGATTGCCCGCGCCTGGTCTGGTGAGAGCTGCGCTCCCGCCGCTTTCTCATCCAGCACGTGATCGAAGCGGTACGCCTGGCCGCGCTGATTGACATAGAAGACCCACTCCTCGGGCGCCAGGGGACGGAAAAAGCGGACGCGCCAGATGGCGTAGACCATTCGTTCCCGGAAGATGTCGTTCGCGCGGCGCGCCCCGGCATGCTGGCGCAGGTATTCAAAGTCAGTGACGCGCAGGTTCGGCGCGAAATCGGCCACCACCTGCCAGGCCGCCGGATCAAGATTTCGCTTCCGCATTTCCTCATGGGCGGCGGAAACGGCCTGATCGCGAGATACTTCCACCTTCAGAAAATCGCCGAACTCGACAGGCCGCAGAACGATGGCCAGTAACAGCACAGCCGCGGCGCCCATCCATAAGCGCTTTTCCGGCCAGGGCGCGGGCAGGGGTTCGGCCAAAGGCGCGGGTGGCTCGTGTGCGATTGGCAGCGGGGGCGCCGGCCGTTCAGGCTCGGCAAGAAAGCCGCCATTGCGCCGGTAAAGCACCAGCGAAATGATCAGCGGGGACAGGATGGCGATGACCAGCACCGCGCCATTCACCCGATAGAGCCAATGTTCGGCCTTGAACAGGTAGGAGCCGATGAGAAATGCGTCAATGACGTAGTGCCAGACCAGCGTGGCCACGATGCCGAACCGCAGCATCAGGTAACCGGCGGCGATGCCGATCAGCCCCACTTCCACGCCGCGGATCCAGCCGGGCTGCTGTGGATAATTCGCGTGCAGGAAACCCCACACCATGGCTGGCAGCACCACCGCGATCCACCTCAGGCGCACCAATGGCTGCAGCACCGGCATGGCGAGCAGCCGGAACCAGAACTCCTCGGCGCCCGATGCCATCAGCGCGATCGCCACCGGATAAACCCACGGGATGGGCGTGGCCAGCACGTCGGAATAAGCCACGTCCTGCGGGCTCCACACGCCCGCCTTCGCTCCGGCCAGATAAAACGCGGTGAGGAAGATCAGGTGGCAGGCGGCGAATCCGAAACCGGCGACGGTGGCGCGAAAGAACGAACGAGTGGCCATGCCGCGCAGTGAGAACGCCGCCTCCAGCGGCATCAGCGACGGATAACGCGCGGCATAGGAAGACGACCCCGCCGCGGCGGGCACCAGCATGTAGAGCAGCACACCCACGGCCGCGGCCACGGCCTGCAGCAGCGCCAGCGCGATCTTTTGCTCGTAGGGCATGGAGGTCTGCATGCCATCGATGGCAAACGGCAGCGTGTTGAGTTCGTTGAGGAAGAAGAAAGCGGCGGCCACCGCGCACAGCCGGATGAGCGGAGTCCAGCGGATGCGGCGGGCGCGCAGCGACACGATCAGCAGTCCTAAAGACGCCACGATCAGCAGGACGTAGAAGCCCTGCGCGATGCCGGCGTACAGCTCATTGCTCGATCGCAGCGTGGCGAAATCGCGCTGCCACTGTTCAGGCACGTGCAGGAACTCGCGGTAGCTTCCGGCGCGATCGCCCTGCACCACCACCGTGCGTCGCAGCGTGGCCTCCCCGGCCTTGAAATTTTCCTGCTCCCAGGTGAAGACGTGATCGTCGCGGCCGGGCCGCGATTCGCGCTGTTCGGCGATCAGCTTCATCGGCTGCGAAGTACGGGCGCGCAGGAACGTTTCCGCGATAGAGCGGGCCGCGGCGGGATCCAGACGCGCACCCGCGGCGCTCTCCAGCACACGGTGCTCAAAGCTCACCAGCCGCCCGTCGGGCCGCAGGTGAACGATCATCTCTTCCTTGCCGGGCGGGCGGAACCAGCGGGCGCGCCACCGCCAGACAGGAACCTCACCCGACATCAGGCGGTTTGCCTGCTGCAGGCCCAGTTCGCGTTCCAGGTAGAGCCGTGCCTGCTCATCGGGATCAAAGAGCGTGAGGTTGCGGAACCCTTTTGTGGCGAGCCCCTGGCCTTGCAGAAAAGCCTCGGCTTCGGCAGTAATCCGCTCACGGGAGAGAGGCAGGGAGAGCGACGCCTGTGGGAA